>JAURHO010000043.1 GCA_030833265.1 Crocinitomicaceae bacterium
TAGTTCAGCGATATATTGGAATGATTGTGGGGTATTTCCTGCTTGAAGAGTATGCTTTTTATGAGGCAAATAAAAATCTGATCGACAAAAGGATCAAGGAGTTGCTCTTAACACGCTTGCTGTCTTATTAAACCATATCAAAAGCGGCGATAAAAACAGGTGCTTTGGGCTCAAAGTCACCTCTAAAAACAACATCCACTTCAGCTACCCCAATCAGTTGGTGCAGTAAGCCCCAATTGATTTTCTTTTGTGCTTTCTGATAAATCGAATCTCGTGTATCGTTCCACCAAAGCATCGAATGCAAGTGCTCTTTGGCCAACATGCCTTCAAATAATCGATCTACATCTTTGATATCACCAGACGGATTACAGACCACCTCAGGCACTAAAAAAGTATGTTCTTTTGGTTGAATAAGCCGATTGAGCAGCGGTAAATAAGGCAAAAGTTGAACTTGTAGCCCCCCAAATTTTCCAGGCAGCCTTTGAATTTCCCAACGTACTTTTTCAAACTTAGCCATGGCTAATAGCTTCCCAGCGTCGTCTCGAAGGCAGGCTATTTCTCCATTTTCAAAATAGTAAGTTAAATAGGCGGTGTAATGCTGATAGGTTTGCTCAATAAGAGAGAGATGTGCTGCATTTATTTTTTCAATGCTGAGGTTTTGCTGCTGTTTAGGAAAGAGTCGGCTATAAGATTGTGTGGCGAGTTTTGCTTTGGTTTTGAAGCCAAAAGTTTCGCTCATCCATTTGCTGCGTACATTTTTTGTATCGATATAAGCGTAACAATAGTTTTGTGTCCCGCCGTAATTGGTTTCGAGGTCCTGAAAAACTTCTTCAATTTGCACCTTTAATACCGACTTCGGATTCATGCGGGCTTTTCCTTTTGATTGGAACTTTGAGTCGAAAGAAAAGTAGCGCAGATAAAGTCCAAATGGCCGTTGACAAAAAGTAATATTGGCAATGAGTTGTTCGCGACGTCGCAATGAGAAGCTCAGTGGGTTATCGGTATGCGCAACGCTTTGCGCGACATCAAGGTGTTTGTATTTGGCTCCGTTTGTCCCGAGTACGGTGCGCTCAAAAAGCTGAACGAGGTCTGGGCTGATTTCTTTGGAGAGTTCAAATTTCATGGAAGAAATTTAGTAAAAATTTGCTGCTTTGAGCCATTCTAACAATTCCGTTTGTTGGTCCTTGAGCAAGGTATGCGTCACGGCAATCCCTCGATCATTTAAAGCCTTTTGGGTCGATTTGCCCCAAGCAATAATTTGTGCATTTTCAGCTAAATCATTTGTTTCAAAAAAGGCTGAAACATTACTTGGTGAACTAAAAACATAAACTTGGTGCGCGTCAATATGCTGCTGCTTGAAGTTCGTTTGGTAAACCGGTAAGATTTTCTTTTGTTGCTCCGGAATGAGTTTAGCGTAGGTCCCTAGTGATAAATTGGACGAGGGGAACAACACGCTGCGATTTGCTCGCCATTGATTAAAGACTTCGGCTTCTTGTGCTGGATTGCCAGAATTCTGGGCAACAAATGCAGCTTTTAGTCCAAATATTTGCTCAATTTTTAAGGCTGTTTCAGAACCAGCAACCCCAAAAATTGCAGGAGGAGCACACTGAGCCAGGTAAAACTCAGCTGCTCGAATACTTGCAAAAAACACTAAATCAAATGTGGGTTGACACGTAAATGAGACTGCAGAATAAGAAAGCAATGACTGCGCAGTAAGCACGCCTTCAGCCCAAAGTTGGTGCAGCGCTGAGTGCAGCTCTTGCGGATCTTTGGAAATAAAAACGAGTTTCATTAGGCGTTTTGAAGAACCTTTGTAATGGCTTCAATAGAAGTATGGTGCTCAAACTGATAGAACTGTGCAGGAAGCGCTGAGCTTTGTGAGTGGGCAACATATATGGCATTTGGGCCATAGTAGACACCAAGTGGCAACTGACAACCGCCATCCATGGCTTGTAAAACGCCTCTTTCAATAGCAATTTTAGCAGCAACCTCAGGATGGTTGAGTTGCGCCAATACTTGTTGCGTTTGCTGATCTGCTGACCTTACTTGTAAGCCTAAAACACCTTGCGCTGGTGCCGGAACAAATTCAGTTGGGTCTAAAACTAAAGTTTGAAGATCTGATAAATCTAATTGCAAACGACTTACACCTGCATGAGCAAGTAAAATGGCGTCATAGCTTCCATTTCTGAGTTTGTCGATTCTAGTCGGGACATTTCCGCGGAGCTCTTCGATTTGAAGATCGGGGCGCAAGGCTTTAATGAGTGCTTTGCGACGTGCAGATGAGGTGCCGATGGTTGCGCCATGCTTGAGCCCCCACATTTGGCTTGCATCATGAGCAGATGCTTGCATGAGTAAAAGTTCGGATGGATCTTCTCGGTAGGAAACCGCTGCAATACAGAGCCCTTCAGGCTGGCTGGTTTCGAGGTCTTTATGAGAGTGTACGGCTAAATCAATTTCGTTGTTGAGTAGCGCGTTTTCAATTTCTTTGGTAAAAAAGCCTTTGCCTTCTAGTTTGTCAAAACTGAGATCTTGGATGCGGTCACCTTGTGTAACAATGATTTTAAGTTCTACTTCGCAGTTGAGTGCTTCTAGTTGGCCTTTGACAAAATGGGCTTGCCACAAAGCGAGATCACTGCCACGTGTGCCAATGCGGATGTGGGTTTTAGTCGACATGGTTCAGGATGATTTCCTTGGCCAGTTTCATCGGGCCACTGATGTATTTTTTTTCGAGGTAATTGACTATTTTTTCAAGTACTTCTTTGGATTGCGGGTCTAGGGCTTCGAGGTCTTCTTTGAAAACTTGATCGTAGGCTGTTGATTTGAGTGCCTTGACTTGAGCCGGCACTACGCGCATGGCGAGTTCTACTTTTCTTTCTCGGATGAGGTGTTGAAATTCAAAAAGCGCCTGATCTATAATTTCTTCAACTTGCGCCAGTTCTTTAGAGCGCTCTTTGACATTTTCGTTAGATATCTTTTGCAAGTATTCAATAGAAAGGTACTTGACACTGTGCTTTTCTATAATGCTTGCATCGAGGTCTTGCGGAATGGCGAGGTCAATGATAATTTTTTCCTGGGTGTCGCCTTGTAATAAATGCTGGTAAAGTTCAGGGTTGATGATCACACCATCTGCAGCTGTACAAGTAATCAGGACGTCAAATCCAGTTTCAAAAGAAGGTAGGTCTGAAAGCAGTTGGGCTTCGCCTTTGAGTTCGTCGGCGAGTTTTTGCGCATTCGAGAGGCTGCGGTTAAAGACATAGAATTTTTTGAATCCGTGCTTTTTCAAAAAGCGACACATGGTGGTGTTGGTCACGCCGGCACCAACGATCAGGACCCTTGCATCGAGTGGAATATTGAGCTGCTTAAGGTATTGGTAAGCCAATGAAACAACAGAAACAGGTTTGGTTGAAATGCTTGTTTCGGTATAAACCAATTTGGCAGTTTCAATGACTTTTTTCATGAGCAAGCGAATGAGCTCACCCGTAAGAGACAAGGATTGGCAATATTCATAGGCCAGGCGAACTTGCGTAATAATTTCGCGCTCACCGATGATCATGGAGTCAATGGAAGAGGCCACAGACAACGCGTGCTTAACAGCATTTGTTCCTGAGTAGGTTTCGGCCTTTCTGACAAATTCTTCTAGTTGAATTGGGACCAATTTTGGATAGAGTTCTTGCAGTAAGCGGGCTAGAAAAGCGGTGTCGAGGTCTTGGTCTTTGACAAAACTGATTTCAACACGGTTACAAGTAGATAAGAACATGAGCTCATTGAGCCCCAATGAATTTTTAAGTTGCTCGAGCACGATCGCTTGCGCCTCTTTTTCGAGGTGTAGAAGACCAATCTTGTTGACATCAAGTTGGCGGTGTGTAAAAGCGATAATGTGAAGTTCTTGCAACACTAATTTCGAATATAGCGCAAAACTACCCCGACTCTTGATTTCTTTTGTCATTGGAGTGTCATGAAAGCTAATTTAGAATGTATTCAAATAGGCTTAAAAGACTAACTTTGTTGCATGTCACAACCAGCTTATAAAGCCATCTTATTTGACCTCGGAGGGGTCTTAATTGATATTGATTATCAGGCAACTGAGCGGGCGTTCATACAACTTGGTGTCGAAGATTTTGCAAAGCAATACACACAATTTGCGCAAGCAGATCTATTCGATTTATTTGAAACGGGTCAGATTTCTCCGCAACATTTTATCAATAAGTTGCTGCCTATTACGAGGCCTGGAACCACGCCTAACCAAGTTTATGCAGCATGGAATGCCATGTTGGGTCAGTTTCCTGCCGCCAAAATTGACTTTCTTGCCGAACTTTCGACACAAACCCCACTATATATGCTGAGTAACACCAATGCAATCCATTGGGGAGTGGTGCTTGATAGATGGAAACAGGCAAGCTCGCAACCGCTTTCGAGTTTTTTCAAGAGAATATTTTTGTCACATGAAATCGAACAGCGCAAACCGCATCCGGAAACCTTTCATTGGGTTTTAGAGCAAATGCAAATGGATGCTGCTGATATTTTGTTTATCGATGACAGCCCACAACACGTTGAGGGAGCTAGAAAAGCCGGATTAACGGCTATACATTACGACCCAAAAATCAGTTTGAGTAGTTATTTTTCCTGACAAAGTTCTACTAGCAAACCATTGGTGCTTTTGGGGTGCAAGAAGGCAATTCTTTTGTTGTCTGCGCCGTCTTTTGGACTTTCGTGAATTAAGGAAAACCCTGCATTTTTCAGGCGCGCCAGCTCGGCATCGATGTCCTCAACTTCAAAAGCAACATGATGAAAACCAGGGCCATTTTTGCTTAAAAATTTGGCGATTGCGGAGTCGGGGTTGGTGGCTTCTAATAATTCAATTTTATTAGGACCCACCTGAAAAAAGGCCGTCATGACACCTTCCGAGGCAACACCTTCTTGTTTATAACACGGCGTGTTGAGCAGCGCTTCAAAAAGCGGAATCGAGGTAGCTAGGTTATCTACGGCAATGCCGAGGTGTTCAATGCGTTTCATGGAACGTCAATTTTGATGAATTTTTCAGATTTGTTGTCGTAGTTGATGAAGTAAACACCGCTTACAAAGTTGGTGCAATCGACTGTACTGTTGTAGCCTGTTTTCAGGAGATTTCCGTAGGCATCGTAAATTTCAAATTTTGTTTTGACAGCTTTTCCGTCAGCTTTGAAATATAAATTTTGATGCACCTTAGCAGGGCTGAAGCTTACCGCTTTGACATTAGACACAAAACTTGCACTTGGTGACACCCTTGTTTTTCCGGAATTATCGGTCTGACTCACACGAACAATGTTCTTTCCAGAATGTGGACTGAGTTGAAAAACATAACTATTTGCACCTTTGAGCCCTTTACCCTTGACTTGCCCAACCTCGACCCAACGGCCCCACTTGAATTGCTCAATGGCGTAATCGAGGACTGCTGTTTCATTGGTGCTCGTCCAGGAGAGCAAGCCATTTGCTTGCGCTTTGATTTTGCTGCATTCAAAAGTACTTTTAGGTAGCAGTACTTCAGGATTGATAAAACGCGGTTCACAGCCACTAGCATGTTCTAGGACTACAAATACTTGTTCGCCTTTTTTTAAATGAAATAATTTGAAGTCAATTTCAAAATGAGAAGTCTGAATCACGGCAGGTAAGATTTCGCCATTTACCAGCACTTTGGAAATACAAAAGCCAAAACCATCAGGCATTGGCGGGTTGTTGACCAATAGATTTTTATCTTGGTAAGTGCCTTCGAGTGAAAGCAATTGCAATTGCGCACTTGCAAAATGGAAAGCGCTCAAGAAAATCAAAAACAAAAGTGTTCTAGGCATCAGAATTCGATCGGCTCATACAAAGATAGCAGGATTCGCTACCTTTCACTTAAATTTGTGGCATGACATACGACTACATCAAAGCACTGCACCTTATTTTTATGGTAAGTTGGTTTGCCGGGCTGTTTTATATGGTTCGCCTTTTTATCTATTTCAGAGAGGCTGCTGACAAAGAAAAAGCTGAAAAGGATATTTTACAAGCGCAGTTTATTATCATGATGCAGCGCCTTTGGTGGATCATCACCACGCCAGCCATGATACTAACCGTGGTCTTTGGCCTTTGGATGCTTTATTTAAATGCCTCTTATCTTTTGAAAGCACCATGGATGCATTTGAAGCTGGGCTTTGTTTGCCTTTTGCTGGTTTACCATTTTTATTCGCAAAAATTGCTGCGCGCCTGTCAAAATGGAAGCATGCGTTGGAGTTCGAATCAGCTCAGAATTTGGAATGAAGTCGCTACTTTATTTCTAGTAAGTATCGTTTTCTTAGTGGTGCTTAAAAACCAACTTTCTTGGGTGAGTGGTACCCTAGGTTTCTTTGGAGTTGGCATTCTTTTAATGTTAGGCATCAAACTCTACAAGAAATTGAGGAAAAGTGCCTCCTGATTGTTCAAAAATTAAATTGTTTCTTTAGAAAGTTTGACTACCTTTGCAAAAATTTTTTTCGCAAATACGCTTAAATAGATTCAAATGCAGCAAGCAGGTAGGTTAACTTCACTTTTGCAATACATTCTTTTCGCATTGTCATTCCTTGTCTTTCAACCTGTTGCGCGTGCATCTGAAGAAGGCAATTTTAATGTAGGCGAAATGATCATGCATCACATTAAAGATGCTCACGAGTGGCATGTTGCTGGTCCAGAACACGGCGGTATTAGCGTTTATTTACCAGTCATCATTTATGATAACGGCCTCAAAGTTTTTAGCTCCAAGCATTTTTACCATGGTCTTGAAGTAGAAGTGCCAGGAAAAGACGGCGCTAAATACACTTACATGGAAGGTGTCGGCCCAGCAAAAGGTTATGCACTTTATCATGAAGAGATTTATAAACTAGAGCAAATTGGCAATTACCACGGCCAACCAGTTTCTGTTTTAGAATTTCACGGTGAGCACCCACACAACGCAAGCCCTTTAGATTTATCGATCACAAAGAACGTCGCCTCATTATTGATGGGTTCGTTTTTAATCTTGATCATCATGTTATCTGTGGCTAGATTCTACCGCAAAAATGGCGCAGTTGCACCTAAAGGCGCAGCCAAGTTTTTAGAGCCACTCATCGTTATGGTACGCGACGACATCGCAAAAGCAAACATCGATCACCACAAATACCACAAATACGTACCTTACTTATTGACCATTTTCTTCTTTATTTGGATCAATAACATGTTGGGTCTTATTCCGATTATCCCAGCTGGCGCTAACTTAACTGGTAACATCACTATTACTTTGTTTTTGGCATTTTGTACGTTGCTTGTTACTGTATTCTCAGGAAACAAGAATTACTGGGGACACATCTTCTGGATGCCAGGCATTCCAGTTCCTATGAAAATCTTCATGATTCCGATTGAACTTATCGGCATCCTTACAAAACCATTTGCCTTAATGATCCGTTTGTTTGCAAACATCACAGCGGGCCACATTATTGTTTTAGCCTTGATTTCCATCATCTTTATCAACAAAAACGTAGCTTGGGCAGGATTGTCCGTTCCTATGGCTTTGTTTATTTCGGTGCTCGAAATCTTAGTTGCTTTCTTACAAGGTTTCCTTTTTGCAATGCTTTCCGCATTGTTTATCGGAGCAGCCGTGGAAGAAGCACACCATTAAATAGTAACCTTTTAAATTAAATACAATGACAGGAATGTTTGGTAGTATTGCAGCAATCGGAGCTGGTTTGTCAGTTCTAGGCGCAGGTCTTGGAATCGGTCGTATCGGTGGTTCTGCAGTAGAAGGTATCGCTCGCAACCCAGAAGCAGCAGGTAAAATTCAAACTGCGATGATTATCGCAGCTGCGCTTATCGAAGGTGTTGCATTGTTCGGTGTAGTAGTTGGTCTACTAGGAGCAAAAGCGTAAATCTTTAAAGGAAACCATAACGGTTGGTTGTGGTTTCCTTTTAACTTTTAAAAAACACACAAAATGGATTTAATATTACCTGATTTTGGTTTATTAGTTTGGACAGGCCTCGTATTCAGCCTTCTACTTTTCTTACTTGCAAAGTTTGCTTGGAAGCCAATTTTATCTGCTGTTAACGCCCGTGAACAAAAAATTGCAGAGGCGCTTGAATTAGCTGAGAAAACAAAAGCTGAAATGCAAGCCTTGAAAGCCGAAAACGACCAAATCTTAAAAACTGCTCGTGCAGAGCGCGATGGCATTCTTAAAGAAGCCAAAGAAGCTGCAAACGGCATGGTTGAAGAAGCCAAAACAAAAGCTAAAGAAGAGGCTGCTAAAATTGTTGAAGCGGCTCGTCAAAATATTTCAAGCGAGAAAGCTGCAGCTATGGCAGACTTAAAAAATCACGTTGCTGCTTTGTCTTTAGAGATTGCAGAAAAAGTGATTCGTCAAGAACTCAGTGCTGACGACAAACAAAAAGCCCTTGCTGACAAGCTTGCGACTGAAATCAAAATGAACTAAGCAAATGAAATCAACTAAGTCAGCTGGACGTTACGCAAAAGCACTGCTTGAATTGGCACTAGACCAAGACAAGTTAGCGCCTATTGAAGCCGATATGCTCCAATTAATCAAGTTGGCCGATGAAGCAAATGATTTTCAAGTTTTCATCAATTCTCCGCTCATTCAAATTGAGAAGAAAATTGCTGTGATCAAAGAAATTTTCAAAGACTTCAACGAAACTACCTTGAAATTTCTAGAGCTAGTTACCAGCAACGGTCGCGAGTCTGCCATGATTGAAATTGCCAAGCAATTTATCGCACAATTAATGGCGCACAGAGGTATTGTACCGGTAACAATTATTAGCGCTCAGCAATTAGAGGACAAAACGAAAGCTGAAATTCTTTCGAAAATAAATGGTGTCGTTAGTGGCACACCACTCATTACTGAAGAAGTAGATGCGTCTTTAATCGGAGGCTTTATCATTCGTATGGGAGACCAACAAATAGATGCATCTGTTGCTAGCCAGCTTCAGCGCATGAAACAACAATTTGTATAATCGTCAATAGACAAAAAAATAAGTAAAAATGGCAGATATTAAACCAGCAGAAGTTTCCGCAATACTAAGAGAGCAACTCTCTGGATTCCGCTCAGAAGCAGAATTACAAGAAGTTGGAACGGTACTTCAGGTAGGAGATGGTATTGCACGCATTTACGGAATGAATGGCGTACAATATGGTGAACTTATTGAATTTGATGGTGGCATGCAAGGAATTGCGCTTAACCTCGAAGAAGACAATGTAGGTGCCGTATTATTAGGTAGATCTTCTGGTGTAAAAGAAGGTGATACCGTTCGTCGTTTAGGTAAAATTGCCTCTGTAAAAGTTGGTGACGGAATGGTCGGACGTGTAGTTGATACACTCGGTCAGCCAATCGATGGTAAAGGTCCAATCCAAGGTGAACTATACGAAATGCCAATCGAGCGCAAAGCTCCTGGTGTAATTTTCCGCCAACCGGTTACTGAGCCTTTACAAACAGGTATCAAAGCAGTTGACGCCATGATTCCAATCGGACGCGGACAGCGCGAGTTGATCATCGGTGACCGTCAAACAGGTAAAACAACTGTTGCGATCGATGCGATCATCAACCAACGTGAGTTTTACGACCGTGGTGAGCCTGTTTACTGTATCTATGTAGCTATTGGTCAAAAAGGATCAACAGTTGCTGGTATCGTTAAAAAATTAGAAGATGCTGGTGCAATGGCCTACACAACTGTGGTTGCTGCCAACGCATCAGATCCAGCGCCAATGCAGTTCTACGCACCAATGACCGGTGCAGCAGTTGGTGAATATTTCCGTGACTGTGGTAAACCAGCACTTATTGTTTATGATGATTTATCTAAGCAAGCGGTTGCTTACCGTGAAGTATCGCTACTTCTTCGTCGTCCGCCAGGTCGCGAGGCCTACCCAGGTGACGTTTTCTACCTTCACTCGCGTTTATTAGAGCGTGCAGCAAAAGTTATTGCCGATGACAACATCGCTAAGCAAATGAATGACCTTCCTGCATCTTTGAACGACAACGTTAAAGGTGGCGGTTCACTCACAGCTTTGCCAATTATTGAAACACAAGCGGGTGACGTTTCTGCTTACATCCCTACAAACGTAATTTCCATTACCGACGGACAAATCTTCCTCGAGTCTGACTTATTCAACTCTGGTATCCGTCCGGCAATTAACGTTGGTATCTCTGTTTCACGTGTAGGTGGTTCAGCACAAATTAAGTCAATGAAAAAAGTAGCAGGTACCTTGAAGCTTGACCAAGCACAGTATCGCGAACTTGAAGCGTTTGCTAAATTTGGTTCTGACCTCGATGCCGCTACCAAATCAGTTCTTGACAAAGGTGCACGTAACGTAGAGATTTTGAAGCAACGTGAAGGAGATCCTTACCCAGTAGAAAAGCAAATTGCGATCATCTATGCTGGTGTAAAAGGTCTTTTGCAAAACGTTCCGATCAATAAAGTTAAAGAATTCGAGAAAGATTTCTTAACGGTTCTTGAAGCAAACAATGCAGATACATTAGTTGCTTTGAAAGCTGGAAAGTATACGGATGAAATTGAAGCAGTTTTGGCTAAAACAGCCAAAGAAGTTGCTGAGAAATTTGCATAATTACAGCCTCAAACTAGGACTCAATGGCTAATCTAAAAGAAATACGTAACCGCATCAGCTCAGTCGGCACCATGCAGATTACCTCTGCCATGAAAATGGTTTCTGCTGCTAAGTTGAAGCGTGCGCAGGACGCCGTAACCCAAATGCGTCCGTATGCAGGCAAACTACGTGAAATCCTTGAGAATCTCAGCGCTACTCTTGACCTTTCTGAAAATGCTTACGCAGAACAACGCGAAGTAAATAAAGTCTTGATTGTCGGGATTACCTCAAACCGCGGTTTGTGTGGTGGCTTCAACAACAACATTATCAAAAGAGTAGGAGCGCTCATCGCCGACGATTACAGCGGAAAAGAAGTTTCTGTTTTGTGCCTTGGTAAGAAAATCAAAGACGTTTATAAAAGAACGCCAAATTTCTACCACAACGAAAAGCTAGAGTCTATGGAAGATATCTATGCTGATCTTCGTTTCGAATTGGTTGCACAAGTTGCCGACGAAATCATGGCGCAATTCCTCAACAAGTCTTTCGATAAAGTAGTAATTGTTTACAATCGCTTTGTCAATGCTGCTGCGCAAATTGTTGAAACCGAACAATTTTTACCAATTGTTCCTGCTGCCGCAGAAACTGAAACTGGTGACTACATTTTTGAGCAACCAAAAATGGAAATCGTAGAAGACTTATTACCAAAGAGCATGAAATTGCAACTATACAAAGCAATCCGTGACTCTTTTGCTTCTGAGCACGGTGCCCGCATGACAGCCATGCATAAAGCAACCGACAACGCTAAAGAATTACAAAAGAATTTAAAATTAAGTTATAACAAAGCGCGTCAAGCGGCTATTACTAACGAGATCCTCGAAATCGTTGGTGGTGCTGAAGCACTCAATGCGTAACCTAGTTTTAAGGATATCAAAAAGGCGGCTAATTTTAGCCGCCTTTTTTGTTGATATATGTTTCAGAATATTAGTCTTCG
>JAURHO010000044.1 GCA_030833265.1 Crocinitomicaceae bacterium
AATTCTAACTGATAAATCATGCCACGTGGAATCACGAGGTAATCTCCGTAAGCAAAATCAATATTTCCGAGTTGGGTGCGCAATTTACCAGAACCTTTATGAATAAAGATGATCTCGTCAGCATCTGCATTCTTGTAGAAATAATCTTTCATGGAAGCAGAAGGGGCAGCAAGCTCTAAATAAACATCAGAATTGACCAATACCGGAACACGGCTCTCAACGTAATCCGGGTTTGATTTCAAATCATACCCTCTGAAACTGCGCATCAACATATTTTTTTGAATGGCGATTTCAGGGGCAATGTTTTTCTGAGCACCAACTTTCTTAACTACAGTTGGCGGTTGAATATGATATAGCAACGAGGACATGCCGTCAAAACCAATGGTTCCGAAGAGTTGTTCGTGGTAAATGGATCCGTCAGGCTGGCGAAAAACGGTGTGTCGCTTGTGAGGAATTTGACCCAATTTGTGATAAAATGGCATTGTTTTCAGTTTTAGTTAGGACAAAACTAAACGAATCAATGACTGCAACAAATGATTTTGGTCAGTTTTCTGATGATGAAAAAACCACTTTTTCAGAGCACATGCAGAAAAGACATTATTTTTGTTGCAACATCAATTCAACAAAATGACAAAAATCTTGGTTATTGGTTCTTGCGGACAAATCGGAACCGAACTCGTTTTAGCACTCCGAACTAAATTTGGTAACCAAGCAGTAGTGGCTGCAGACCTCAGAGACACCTGTCCTGAAATTTTACAAGACGGTCCTTATATAAAGCTTGATGCACTAGATCGAGAGCAAGTCAGAGCTTATGTCATCGAACAAAAAATTGAGCAAGTCTATTTACTAGCTGCTCTTTTATCGGCTACCGCAGAAAAAAACCCGGACTTTGCCTGGAAATTGAATATGGAGGGCTTGTTCACCATCTTGGACCTCGCTAAAGAAGGCTACCTCAAAAAAATATTTTGGCCCAGCTCCATTGCCGTATTTGGTCCGACCACACCGGCTGATCAAACGCCACAGCATACAGTCATGGAACCAACTACTGTGTATGGCATTTCTAAACAAGCCGGCGAGCGTTGGTGTGAATACTATCACAATAAATTTGGCGTCGATGTACGCAGCATACGCTACCCTGGCCTCATTTCATACAAAAGCCTACCCGGTGGCGGAACCACCGATTATGCGGTCGATATTTTCTACAAAGCTAAATCTGAAGGGAAGTTTACCTGTTTTTTAAGCGCCGACACTGCCCTACCCATGATGTTTATGGACGATGCCATTCGTGGCACCATTGAATTGATGGAAGCCCCAGCAGAAAAAATTAAAATCCGTTCTGCCTATAATTTAGCAGGCTGCAGTTTTACACCAGCCGAACTAGCCCAAGAAATTCAAGCCTTACAACCAGGCTTTGAAATCAACTACGCCCCTGACTTTCGCCAAGCCATTGCAGACAGCTGGCCAAATTCCATAGACGACTCACACGCCTCCAAAGATTGGGGCTGGAAAGCACACTTCGACACCAAGGCGATGGTGAAAGTGATGCTGGAGAACGTGGGTCTATAAAAAATTTGTTGTGCTAGAAGCTTGATAAATAAAGCTTCATCAACTTTTTTAATGGAAAATATATTTTTGTTTAATCATTTTGTTGTTTTGTTAAACAAATAATGTTTAACTTTATCTCGTAATCGTTAAACAAAACTATTCGCCATGTCTACAATTGAATTCAATGAAGCATTAATTGGTCTAGAAAACAATTTGCAATCTTTTGCGCTTTCATTTACAAGAAATCGTGAGGACGCAAGGGATTTAACGCAAGAAACCATGTTAAAAGCGATCACGTATCGCAGTTATTATACGCCTCAAACCAACTTTAAGGCGTGGGTCTTCACAATTATGCGTAACTTGTTCATTAATCAGTACAGGAGAAAGGTTAAATCTGGTGCTATTTTCGACCACAGCAAAGAATTATTTTTGGTCGGCAACATCCAGAGCCACGACGACAACGCAATAGAGAAGATTGGTGTAAAAGACATCAACAAGCAAATCAACTTATTAGGAGAGGAATACAAAGAGCCTTTTGAAATGCATTTTGAAGGCTTCAAATACAAAGAGATCGCAGACAAACTAGGTATTCCGATCGGAACCGTGAAAAGCCGGATTTTCATCGCTCGCAAGAAGCTGATGGAAGCTTTACCGGAATTCGCATTTTCGGCAAATTAATTTATGACAAAAAAAATACACATCATTGGCTCGGGAATCTCGAGCCTGTCAGCTGCTTCTCATTTGGCAAAGGCTGGACATCAAGTCACCATTTTTGAAAAGAACAGTTCAATAGGTGGTCGTGCCCGTCAATTTGAGGTAGATGGCTTTGTTTTTGACATGGGGCCATCTTGGTATTGGATGCCCGATGTTTTTGAAAAATTTTACCAGTCTTTTGGCTACACAAGCGCAGACTTTTACGAACTCAAAAGACTTGACCCGTCATACCGTGTTTATTGGCCGGACCACAGTTACACGAATGTGCCTGCTGAAATGCCAAAACTTGAAGCATGGTTTGAATCTTTAGAACCAGGAAGTTCTTTGAAGCTTCAAGCTTTTTTAAAAGATGCTGCTTACAAATACAAAGTAGGCATGGAAGACCTCGTTTACAAACCGAGCCTTAGTCTTACCGAATTTTTTGACAGCCGCGTGATGGGTGGGCTTTTGAAGATGCATTTATTTTCTTCTTTTTCAGCCTTTATCCGCAAATATTTCAAGCATCCAAAAATTTTATCCTTACTAGAGTTCCCTGTGCTTTTCTTGGGTGCGATGCCCAATGAAACTCCTGCGCTCTATTCTTTAATGAACTATGCCGATATTCAGCTCGGGACTTGGTACCCTATGAAAGGCATGCACGAATTCATTAAAGCCTTTGCGCGCATTGCGCAAGAACAAGGTGTAGAAATACACACCGACGCCAACGTGGAGCAAATTGTCATTGAAAATGGACAAGCTGTTGGGGTAAAAGTGAATGGTGAAATCAAGCGTGCTGATATCGTTATTTCTGGTGCCGACTACGCGCACACAGATCAAGCCCTTCTTGGTAAAAATGCCAATTATACTGATCAGTACTGGGACAAGCGCACCATGGCACCTTCAAGCCTGTTGTTCTATGTAGGCGTCAATAAAAAACTCAACAACTTAGAACACCACAATTTGTTCTTCGACGAATCTTTAGAAGAACACGGCAAAACTATCTACAAAGATCCAAGTTGGCCAGCAAAACCACTCTTCTACATGAGTGTTCCTTCGCTTACAGACCCATCTGTTGCGCCTGTTGGTTCAGAAAATTTGTTCTTTTTAATACCGCTCGCTCCGAATTTAAAAGATGACGAAGCAACACGTGAACATTATTTTGAGCTGCTTTTAGAGCGCCTCAAAACACTTACCGGCAACGATATCAAAGACAACATCGTTTATAAAAGAAGCTTTTGTGTTGCTGACTTCAAAAAAGACTACAACGCATTCAAAGGCAACGCCTATGGCTTAGCCAATACTTTGCGCCAAACAGCAATTCTCAAACCCAGCATCAAACATAAAAAAATTAAAAACCTCTATTACACAGGGCAATTAACAGTGCCTGGCCCTGGTGTACCTCCTTCCATTATTTCCGGAGAAGTCGTTTCTAAACTCATCCTTGCTCAGCACGCTTAAAACTATTAACTATGAAAGCACTATTTGACCAAATTAGCCAAGAAATGAGCGAGCTGACAACCAAGCGTTACAGCACCTCTTTCTCCTTAGGTATTAGTTTTTTACACAAGGAAATTCAGAAGCCTATCTATGCCATCTACGGTTTTGTGCGCTTTGCAGATGAAATTGTAGATACGTTTCATGGCTATGACAAAGAAAAATTACTAGCCGATTTCAAGGTCCAAACTTACGAAGCTATTGCTGCGGGCATTTCCTTGAATCCGATTTTAAATAGCTTTCAATGGGCCGTGAACCGTTACCAAATTCCGGCAGAGCTCATTGACACCTTTCTTGATTCCATGGAAATGGACCTCCAAAAACAAACCTACGACCAAGGCAAATATGAAACCTATATTTTAGGTTCTGCTGAGGTGGTGGGCCTGATGTGTTTGAAAGTTTTTGTCGAAGGAGATGAAGCGCAGTACGAACAACTCAAGCCTTACGCCATGAAATTAGGTGCCGCGTTTCAGAAAATTAATTTCCTCCGAGACCTCAAAGCAGATTACCAAGAGCTTGGCAGAACTTATTTTCCAGGAATTAACTTGGCTGAATTCAACAATGCCATCAAAAAAGAAATCGAAGCCGACATCGCCCTTGATTTTCAAAAAGGTTACGAAGGGATTTTATTGTTGCCAAGAAAAGCACGCTTTGGTGTCTATATGGCCTACAAATATTACTTCAAACTCTTCAAAAAAATCAAAAGCACGCCAGCTGAAATGGTCCTGACAGAAAGAATTCGCATACCGAACTATCGTAAAATGCGCATCTTGCTCACCTCCTACGTGCGTCACAATTTAAACTTGCTATAATGTCAGACGAATACGTCATTCTTGTCGACGAGCAAGACAACGAAATTGGTCAGCTTGAAAAAATGGAAGCGCATCGCTTAGGTCTCTTGCACCGTGCTTTTTCCATCATTTTATTTAACCACAAAGGAGAAATGTTGCTGCAGCAAAGAGCTGCTCATAAATACCATTCTCCCCTACTTTGGACCAACACTTGTTGCTCGCATCAACGCCCCGGTGAATCAAATCAAGCAGCCGCTAAGCGTCGTTTAAATGAAGAGATGGGCATGGAAGTTGAGCTTACAGAATCCTTTTCATTTCTATACAAAGCCAAACTAGATCAAGGACTAACCGAGCACGAACTCGATCATGTACTTTTTGGTTATACCAATGAAAATCCAGTCATTAATACGGAAGAAGTAGCTTCCTACAAATGGATTTCTATGGAAGCTTTGCTTCACGACCTAGACGGCAGACCAGAAGCCTACACCGAATGGTTCAAAATACTTTTAAATCAACACCTAGAAAAAATTACAAAAGCAGCTTATGAGAGTGTGTAGACGAGCAACCTTCAATGCAGCGCATCGACTGTATCGAAAAGACTGGACCAACGAAAAAAACGAAGCTGTTTTCGGTAAATGTAGCAACCCCAACTTCCATGGGCACAACTACACTTTGGAGGTTTGGGTGGAAGGAGACATCGATCAAGAAACGGGATATTTAATTGACCTTAAAATTGTCAAAGACCTCATCAATGAAGAGGTGCAAGAACGTTTTGATCACCGCAATCTTAATTTGGACTGCCCAGAATTTGCTGATTTAAACCCCACTGCGGAAAATATTGCAGTCGTGATCTGGAAGCTCCTGCGCAATAGGCTTGATCAAAAATATGGCCTGAGCATCAAACTTTGGGAAACACAAAATAATATCATCGAATATAGCGGTTCATGAGTTCAGCGATTTTTTGGCACCGGCGCGATTTAAGAATGCATGACAACGCCGGCCTTTATAAAGCCCTTAGCAAGCACCAACATGTTTACCCTGTCTTTGTTTTTGATCAGCAAATCTTACAACATTTACCTGCCAACGATCAAAGGGTCTTGTTTATTTATCAGGAAATTGAAAAATTAAAACAGGCTTATCAAGAATTAGGCTCGGACCTCAAGGTTTATTTTGGTCAAGCAGAAAAGCAAATTATCCAACTTGCCCAAGAATGGAAGGTCGAAGCGGTTTATACCAACCGAGACTACGAACCACGGGCTTTATTGCGCGATACTGCAGTTTTCGAAGCACTAAAAAAATTGGATATTCAATTTATTGGTGCCAAAGACCAAGTGATTTTTGAAAAATCTGAGGTGGTAAAAGACGACGGCAAACCCTACACCATTTACACGCCTTATGCACGCAAATGGAAAGCCAAACTCAACGCATTTTATCTCAAGCCCTACCCCACTGAAGCCTACTTTCAAAATTTAGCGAAAGTTGCGCCAACGCCACTGATTAGCTTGGCTGAAATGGGTTTTGAGACAATTCATACACAAGCTTTTCCGAAAGCTGAAACGCCTATTTCGGTACTTAAAAATTACCACTTACAGCGCGATACCCCTTCGGTAGCCGGAACCTCAAGATTGAGTTTGCATTTGCGCTTTGGAACTATTTCGATCAGAAAACTGGCACAAGAAGCACTTCAAACCAACGAAAAGTACCTCAACGAACTCATTTGGCGAGACTTCTACCAAATGATCCTGTTTCATTTTCCACAAACCGTTGACAACGCATTTAAACCTGCCTACGACAACATTTTGTGGGAAAATCAAGAAACCGATTTTAAAGCTTGGTGCGAAGGGAAAACAGGCTACCCCTTAGTAGATGCGGGCATGCGCGAACTCAACGAAACCGGCTTTATGCACAACCGTGTCCGGATGGTTGTCGCGAGTTTCTTGACCAAACACCTTTTAATCGATTGGCGCTGGGGCGAACGCTACTTTGCTGAAAAACTTTTAGATTTCGAATTGGCCAGTAATATTGGGGGTTGGCAATGGGCTGCAGGTTGTGGCTGTGATGCCGCTCCTTATTTTAGGGTTTTTAACCCGGAGGCACAGCAAAAGAAATTTGACCCTAACTATTTATACATCAAAAAATGGGTTCCTGAATTTGGAACACCGGATTATCCTGAACCAATTATAGATCATAAATTTGCCAGAGAACGCATCCTTGCCCGATTCAAAGCAGCACTACAATGAGTACACCCATTCAAATTGGCGATTCATGCCCAGATTTTACCCTTCCTGATAGCAACGGACAAGCGCTTCAAATCAGTTCTTTACTCGGTAAGAAGATTCTTATTTTGTTTTTTTATCCGAAAGACGACACCCCTGGCTGTACCAAAGAAGCTTGTGCATTTAGAGATGCACACACAGATTTTGTAGAAATGGGCTGTGAGGTACTTGGTATTTCCTCAGATTCAGAAAGCTCACACCAAGAATTTCAGCAGAAGCACAATTTACCCTACACCTTGCTTTCTGATCAACAAAAAAAGGTACGCCAATTGTTTGGCGTACCTGGTAATTTGTTTGGGCTTATCCCCGGACGCGTTACTTATGTAATTGGTCTGGACGGAAAAGTTGCCGGTGTATTTAATTCTCAAACCAATCCTTTAGGCCACATTGAAGAGGCTAAAAAAGTGGTTCAGCGCTTGCTTACTGTTTGATGAATTGTAGTTCAGCATTGAGTTTGATCTCATCGCCAACTACAACATTTCCTGCTTCAGTAACCGCACTCCAAGTTAATCCAAACTCACTGCGCTTGATGCTTCCGTGGATAGTCATACCCGCTTTAGTTTGTCCATAAGGATCAACGGCAATACCTGCAAATTCTGCTGTCAAGACAACTGGTTTTACTTGTCCTTTAATTTCTAAGTTACCTGCAATTTCCAAAGCGTCATTAGACACCTTTTTCACGTCTGTTGAAGTGAATTTTAATGAAGGGTGGTTTTCTGCATCAAAGAAATCTCCAGATTTCAAGTGACCATCGCGGTCTGCAACACCTGTATTGATACTATCAATTGCTGCAGAAAAATCAAATTTAGCACCGCTGAAGTCGTCTCCGGCAGTGGCAACACTTGCATCAAATGCACCAAAAGATCCACTTACGTTTGAAATCATCATATGACGCACTTTGAAGCCTACTTCACTGTGCATGCTGTCTACTTTCCAATTAGTTTCCATTTTTATAAAATTTATTAGTTGGGACAAAGTTAGGTCAATACAATGACCAATAAATTGACCTGCGTTAAGACTTTTAAGAGAAGTGCAAAAAGTGTACTTTTGAAAGATGAGAATATTTTTATTGAGCTTGATTATTGGGCTTGCATGTTGTGTACAGGCACAAATCGTCAACGATAAAATCAAGCGCCAGTACCCCACACAATATTACTTTGAAACATCAAGATCCACTGTTTTTCGTACGCTACAAGAAAACACAGCTTTTTTGAGCATTCCACTCGGGGAACGTGCCAATGAAATTCCGCTGAATCTTTGGTCGCAGCAAATGGGTGTTTGTCTTGGTCTGAGTAAGCATACGCTTATAGATGCTGGGTTAGCCTGGATGCAAAATGGCGAAGCCTACAGTTGGAAGTCCACAGATACAGATTCAAGTTTTGCTTATCAAACGAGGTATCGGTACTTAGCCCTTCCCGTACAATTCAAATTTGCCTTCGGAGAAAAAATTTCTTTTTCAGCAGGCGCTGGGCTCATTCCAGCTTTGTATCAATCTTATCGCCAAGACCAACAATGGACCAACGCACTTGGCGCCAAATATGACGAGCAAATCAAAGTGAATAACGGCATGAATAGCTTTACACTTTCGTGGATCAGTTCGGCCCAAATTGAACTCCCTATGAATCCGACACTGCGCTTGCGTTTAGGGGTGTACTACCGCCAACAACTCAATAATTCTTACGATCCGTACCAAGACTACATTCATCAGAGCGTCGCTTGGGGGCTCAATTTTGGGTTTGCAAAAAAGATTTAAGATGCAATTAAGACAAATCACACAGTTTCTTGAAAAGCAGTTTCCACTTTCTTTACAAGAAGACTATGACAACGCAGGGCTTATCTATGGTTATCTTGAACAAGAAATCAAAGGAGCGCTCGTTTGTTTAGACAGCAACGAAGCCATTGTTGACGAAGCCATTGAAACGGGTTGCAACCTCATCATTGCTCATCACCCCATAGTTTTCAGAGGACTCAAAAAACTGAACGGCAAAACCTATATCGAGCGTGTAGTTGAAAAGTGCATTCGTCATCAAATTGCGCTATATGCCATCCATACGAATCTAGACAATCACCACAAAGGCGTGAACCACAAAATTGCCGAGAAATTGGGCTTGATCCATACTCGTATTTTGAGGCCCATGAATGACCAGCTCATTAAATTGGTTGTTTACGTTCCTCAGGCGCAATTTGCCCAAGTTGATCAAGCGATTCTTGGGGCGGGCGCTGGCCATATTGGCAACTACAGCGAGTGTCATTTTCGTTCAGAAGGAATTGGATCTTTCAAGCCTGAAGATGGTGCCAAGCCAGCCCTTGGCGAACTGCATCGCCGCGAAGAGGTACAAGAGACGAAACTCGAATACGTTGTAGCCACACATTTATTAAATGATGTTTTAGGCGCGATGAAGCTCGCCCACCCATATGAAGAAGTGGCCTATGAACTTATTCGTCTTGAAAATAAACATCAGAATTTTGGCGCAGGCCTTATTGGGGAGCTTCCTGAACCCATGGATAGCCTCGACTTTTTAAAAATCGTTAAAGAAAGATTCCATTGTGGCAGTATCAAATATACTGATTTGGTACACCAAAAAATTCAGAAAATTGCCTTGTGTGGCGGCGCTGGAAGTTTCTTGGTGCCAGATGCCATCAGGGCTCAGGCCGATTTATACTTGTCTGCAGACTTTAAATACCACGAGTTTTTTGACGCGGAATCTAAAATAATTATCGCCGATATGGGGCACTTTGAAAGCGAGCAATTTACTAGTGAATTATTGACTGAAAGAATTAAAGAAAATTTTCCTAACTTTGCCATCCGTTTAACTAAGTTGAATACGAATCCCGTTAACTATTTATAGCACATGGCAGCAGCAACCAAAAAAGAAGGTACCATCGCAGAAAAATTGGATGCGCTTTTTGAACTCCAAAAAATAGACTCTGAAATCGACCGCATTCGCACCATCCGTGGTGAACTTCCTTTGGAAGTGCAAAGTCTTGAAGATGAAATCATTGGTCTACATACGCGCGTATCCAAAATCAATGACGAAATCAAAGAAATTGAAACAGAAATTGCTGATCGCAAATTAGCTGTAAAGGATGCTGAAGCAGCCATTGCCAAATACAAAGAGCAGCAAAACAACGTTCGCAATAACCGCGAGTTCGAATCACTTTCTAAAGAAATTGAATTCCAAGAACTTGAAATCAAATTGCACGATAAAAAATCGAAAGAAGCAAAGCTTAAAATCGAGATGAAAAAAGAAACGCTTACTGAGGCAACAGACCGCGTAAGCATGAAACAAGAAGACCTCGATTCTAAAAAAGCTGAACTTGAAGCCATCGTTTCTGAAACCCAAAAGGATGAAGAGAAATTAATGAAGGCCTCAGATGCTGCAAAAAAGAATATTGAAAACCGTTTGGTTTTTGCTTACGAGCGTCTCCGCACCAACGCTAAAAACGGCCTTGCGGTTGTTCAAGTAATGCGTGGTTCTTGTGGTGGTTGTTTCAACAAAATTCCACCTCAGCGTCAACTAGACATCGTTACCAAAAAGAAAATTATCGTATGTGAGCACTGTGGCCGCGTTTTGGTTCCACAAGAAGCTACTGAAGCATAATACTTTCTCATTCTGAAATCTACATTTGGTTTCAATCCTCAAAAAACAAAAAACGCTCCAAATAGGAGCGTTTTTTTTGTTTCAATCTATTTGATTTAGTTCAATTTGAACTGTATATCGAGCTTGGCCAATTCTTTAAATAGCTGGCTTGAAGGTTGAATTTTAACACTTCTTGAAGGTAGCGCCACCTCGATGTTGTCAAGTGGGTCAAACACCGTAAAGTGAACCTGACAAGAGCCAGGGTTAGTTTCGAATAATTGGTGCAATTGATCGATGACCAATTGATCGAGTTGCTTGGCAGAAAAACGCAGCTTGAGCATTTTGGCGCGTTTCTCACGAAGATCTTGAAGTAATTCGATTTGGTGCACGACAAATTCTGGAACCTGTCTGAAACGCGGTACCTCGACACGACCTTTAATGGCCACAAAAGTGCCGGGCTCCATGAAGTGCTTGAATTTGAGATAGGATTCCTTGAACAAATTCAATTTGTAGGCTTCTTGGTAATCTTCGATAATTAAAGAACCGAAACCGTCTCCATGTTTGGTAAAGCGGTGCTCGGCGGTGGTAATGATGGCCGCTATTAAGAGGTCACGACCCAAATAAGCACTTGGGTCATTGAGCATGGCCACATTACCCGTACAAAAGGAAGCAATTTCAACCTTGAAATCGTCGAGCGGGTGGCCTGAAATAAAAATACCTACTACTTCCTTTTCGCGATTGAGCTTGTAAATTGCTGGCCATTCTTCTGCTCTTGGAACAGTTGGAGCAGGCATGGTTGTGCCGGTAGCCTCGCCAAACATGCTGTGTTGAGCTGAGTGCTGTTGCTCTTGCAAACTGGCACCATAGCGAATGGCCGATTCTAGGAAAGTGCGGTTGTTCGTATCAACCACAAAGTATTGCGCACGGTGTACTTCTTTGAAGGAATCAAAACCGCCCGCATAAACCAAACTTTCAAAAGCGCGTTTGTTGCACAACCTCAGGTTGATGCGCTTGGTGACATCAAAAATATCTGAAAAAGCACCATTTTGTCTTTCTTGCAAAATGGCTTCAACAGGGCCACTACCCATTCCCTTGATGGCGCCTAGACCAAAGCGAATG
>JAURHO010000045.1 GCA_030833265.1 Crocinitomicaceae bacterium
ACTGCGCTTCTGACCGCTGATTTTGAAGAGCTCGCTCATTTGGGCCATATTGGTGTCGTTCTCTGGGTTGTAAAGACCCGGTAAGGCAACAAATTGTTCAGCTAAACCATTATTGAAACGATAGATACTTTGCTTGGCATCACCGACAATAAGATTTTGCCTTTGGTAAGAAATGGCTTCTAATACCAACGGAATCAGGTTGATCCATTGCAAACGTGAAGTATCTTGAAATTCATCGAGTAAAAAATGCTCATAGCGAATGCCGAGTCTTTCATAGATGTAAGGCGCCTGTTCGCCTCGAACCAATTGACTGATCAGTTGGTTGAATTCTGAGATGCGAATTTGTTGCTGAGCAGACATCAGGGCCTTGGTTTGCTGCGCTACATACTGCAAGAGGGCCAAGTTGTAAAAGTTTCTGCGGCGCACTTCGAGAACTGAATAGGCAGCAAACGCCTGCTCAAACGCAGGCGACAAGCTCAGCAGGGCCTCGTTGATGTCATTGGGCAATTCCCATTTATTTTCTTCGAGAATAGTAAGCGTGGTTGCGTTGTAAAATGGCCCGCTGAGCTTGCCAAGGCCCCAATTTGGATCGGTACCAATGGCCTCGAGACGTTTTTGATCGCGGGCATTTTTTAATCCTGAAATAAAAGGCGCCACAGCTGCATACACGACTTTACACTGTTCAAGAAACTCGTTTTGAACTTGAGCGGCCTCATCTTTGAGGTTTTTGTAATTTTCTTGAGAATAGGTAGTCTGCAAAAGTTGCTCTACCTCTTTGACATTGCGTTCTTTACTGAGGATCTCTGCAAATTGTAATAACGTTTTTTTGAAATCCCACGATTCACCTTCGCTGACTTTGGTCCGGGCATATGAAAGCATCCAGTCACTGAGTTCCTTGGCATCGGGCTGACCCAACTGTGAGATCATGAGGTCAACCACTTCCTCCATGACTAATTTTTCATTCATGACGACTTCAAAGTCTGCCGAAATATCTAGATCTCGACTAAAGGACCGGATGAGTCTTAAATTGAATTTGTCAATGGTGGAAATGTTAAAATCTTCATAGTGGTGAAGGATGCCCTGCAGCGCTCCGAGGGCTCTTTCTTGAAGTTGCTTTTCTGTGAGGGTTGTTTCTTCTAAAAGTCCCTTCCCTAAAGCAATTGCTTTACGGTCTGCAGTGTGCGGATACGCGAGGCCACTTAAGGTTTGAAGAATTCTTTCTTTCATTTCATTAGCCGCCTTATTGGTAAAAGTCATGGCTACGATGCTGCGAAATTTGGACCGATAAGCAGGGTCATCGAGGAGGATTTTAAGATACTCAAGTACTAACCGGTGCGTTTTTCCACTTCCGGCAGAAGCAGCATAAACTTGGAGGGCTTTTTTAGAGGAGTTGGGCATCTTAATTTTTTACAAGAAGAATTCCTAAAATTAAGAACAATTTGAGCGTTTTGACGTATTTTTGTTAGATGAGATCGATATTTTTAGGTACACTCCTTGTGATGTTTTTGAGTGCTTGCGGCGACGATACCCCAACACCTCAAAAAAGCTATGTTCAGCTTGACATGCAGCCTGTTTTTGGCACACAACCATTTTACATGGATTCACTCTACACAACCCCAGAAGGTTACCTTGTCAAATTCACTGAACTCAAGTGCTATTTCACACTTTTCAAAAACGGAGACTCAAGCCTGCATCAAGCAGCCCTTTTAGATTACCGCGAAACAGGTTCTCTGCTCTTCAAGAAAGAAGGTTCCACACAATCATATGCCAATTTAAGTGCGGTTTTAGGGGTTGACACCACCCTTAACCACCTCGATCCAAGTGCCTTTCCAAACGACAATCCACTCAATATTAGCAATGCCGGATCCATGCATTGGGGCTGGAATCCCGGATATATTTTTATGAATTTAGAAGGCAAAGTAGATACCATTCCGGACGGCGTAGTTAACACAGATCTTTCTTTTAGTTTTCACATCGGTACCGATCCTTACATCCAGTACCTTCAATTCAACAACATCAACTGGCAAAGTCTTGCTAATAACACCAAGCAATTCAAATTAAAGCTTGACCTCTTAGCATTTTTAGGTTCAGGTAGTTCAGCAATTCACCTCAATACTGAGCACCTTACCCACACTGCAGCTGGGCAAGAAGCCCTCACCCAAAAGGTTATTACCAACTTTAAAAACGCGATAAGCCCTTACTAATGAGAAGATTAGTCGTTCTCTTAATTGGCTTAGTTGTCCTAAGTGCTTGCAAGAAAGACCAAACAACCTTTCAACCGAGCCCTTATTTTCTTGAAATTCCGGATCATTTCCCGGACATGATCATCCCAGCTGACAACCCCATGACCCAAGAAGGTGTTGACCTTGGGCGTTGGTTGTTCTATGAAAAAAGACTCAGTGGCAACGATTCCATGAGTTGTGCTTCCTGCCATTTGCCACAACACGGTTTTTCAGACCCCAACAAGTACTCTACTGGCATAGACGGCATTGCCGGAAATCGCAATTCTATGGCCCTCATTAACATGGGATGGGATAACTTTTATTTTTGGGATGGCCGAGCAAGTACCCTTGAAAAACAAATATTGCAACCTGTAATTAACCCTATTGAATTGCACCAAAGTTGGCCAGATGCCATCTACAAACTCAATCTCGATATCGAATACCGGAATCGTTTTTTCAAAGCCTTTGGCGAACCTGGCATAGATTCAGTAAAGGCTGCCAAAGCCATTGCACAATTTATCCGCACCATGATTTCGGCCTCCTCGAAATACGACGTCATGTACAAATATGAAAATGGCTTACCTCTCAATAATCAGGAGCAAGCTTTATTGCAACAAGTTGATGTAGAAGAATGGGCTGGCTACGACCTCTTCAAAAGTTTAAATGGTGCCGATTGCTTTCATTGTCATAATGGCCCACTCATGCGTGTCAAAAAATACAGCAATAACGGGCTAGATGCTGCTTTTACAGACCCTGGCAGAGGTGGAATCACCCAAAATCCCGAAGACTACGGCAAATTCAAAGTGCCTACCCTTCGCAACATCGCGCTAACTGCTCCCTATATGCATGACGGCCGTTTTCAAACCCTAGACCAAGTCATCGAACATTACTCAAGTGGCGTTCATATTTCGCCAACCATTGATCCGCTTATTGAATATGCCAACCAGGGCGGTGTGCAATTAAGCGCTCAAGAAAAATACCTACTTAAAAAATTCTTGCTAACACTCACAGACAACTCGTTTGCAAGCAATCCAAAATTCAAAGATCCACACTAATTATGAGTGCAAACAGACTAACCACTGAAGACAAAGCGTTAAAAATCAATCTAACGCCCGATATCTATGGCTGTTTTGCCGAAATTGGAGCTGGGCAAGAAGTTGCTGCCAATTTTTTCAAAGCTGGCGGAAGCTCGGGCACCATTGCCTACACACAATCGGCCTATGACATGAAGGTTTCCGATTCAATGTACGGTGAAACGGTCCGTTATGTCTGTGAAGAAAGATTGGTTACCATGCTGCATACCGAGTTCAAGAAACTTCAGGATATCCTGCCGGTAAAAAATAGAGATGCGCGTTTCTTTGCCTTCTGCAACACTGTGAATCACTGAATTACCATAAGACGAATCAAGGTCAAGGATGGGTTGGAATTCGTTTTCAATTAAACCTTGAAGCTGCGCCCAATGACATTATCTTGCACATCAAAATGCACGACAACAGCCACAAGGCGCAACAAGAAGCACTCGGAATTTTAGGTGTCAACCTGATTTACGCTTGTTATTTCCAATCCGGAGACATCGACAGCTTCATTGATAGCATTGTACACCGTTTGCCACCAGACCGCATGGAAATTGACATGTTGCGTATATCTGGCCCCGATTTCGAGGACATGGACAACCGCATTATCGCACTCAACTTAGTGCGCCGCGGCATTACCAACGCCACGATGTTTGACCTTGCTAAAAATGTACTTCAGCCTTCGACTGCACTCTACAAAAAGAATATCCTCCTTATGCGCGGTCGTTTCAGACCCGTAACCAAAGTGCACATTGACATGATTGAGCGCGCTCGTGCAGCCTTTGCCAAAGAAAAACGCGTCAAACCAGAAAATCTTGAAGTTGTTTTTGAGCTTACCCTCAAAGACCTCACTGCCGATGGCAAAATCTCAGACAAAGACTTTCTTGACCGAGCTGAATTGCTTGGTTCTTTAGGTTATACCGTCATGATTTCAAATTACCTCAAGCATTATAAAATGCTTGAATACCTCTCTTCCATTGCGCGTGAAAACTTAGTTGGTGTCATCATGGGTATTTATAACCTTCACATCATTTTTGACGAAAAATACTACGACAATTTACCAGGTGGTTTACTAGAAGCGTTCGGACGAGGTTTTGGACACAACGTTAAATTGTATATCTACCCTGCCCTTAATGTAGAGGACGGCAGTCTTTATCATCTCGGAAACATTAAGCTTCCTGAAAATATGATAGGCTTGCTCAACTACATGAAAGCCAACGATAAAATCACTGCCTTACAAGAATACGACCCTTCTTTACTCCACATTTTATCAGATGATGTCCTGAGTAAAATCAAAGCAAATGCGCAAAGTTGGGAAGACGACGTTCCGTACGAGGTGGTCAAGGCTATTAAGTTTTTTGAATTATTTGGATACCAGCAAAAGGCTGAATTGAACTAATGCCTCACATCAAAAATGCGCTGATTCGTTACCGCATCATCGACAGGATGCTGCGCAATAAGTACAAGAGTTATCCTTCAAAAGAAGAACTCAGGACTGCCTGCGAAGAAGCCTTATTTGGTTCTGAGGACGGTGCACACATTTGCGCTTCCACCATTGAAAAAGACCTTTTCAACATGAAGATGGAGCACGACGCTCCAATTCGCTATAGCAAAAAAAATGGGGGGTATTTTTATGAAGACCCTGAGTTCAGCATCAATGACGTTCCGCTTTCTGAAGACGAACTTGCTTCTATTCGTTTTGCGGTTTCGACTTTACAGCAATTTAGGGAGGTCCCGTTCTTCCAGCAATTTGGTTCTGCCATCGACAAAATTGTAGATCGCGTGGCTGTTGGCGATACCGATGAAAGTCAAGAAATTTCCAAGTATATTCAATTTGAAGCAGCATTCTCAACAGGTGGCAATGATTACTTACCACTGCTGCTCGAAGCGATTCGCTCCAAAAAAAGGGTTTGGTTTTTATATACATCGTTTCAACAACAGGTATCTAAACCCAGAAATGTCAGCCCTTTATTTTTAAAAGAATACAGAAATCGCTGGTATCTCATTTGTTTTGACCGCCAAAAACAAGACATCTTGACCTTTGCACTTGATCGCATGAGTGAACTGCAAATGCTAGATGAACCAGCTGAAATACCTTCAGACTTCAACGCTGCACATTATTTTCAAAATGCAGTTGGCATTACAGCCTACAAAGGCAAACCAGAAAAAATTATTTTAAAAGCTGATCCAGTAGCAGCGCGATACATTGCTTCGCAAGCTTTTCATAGTTCTCAAAAACTCATCAAGACGGAAGGTGATGTTCAGTACTTTGAATTGCAAATTTTGCTTTCTGAAGAATTTATCAGGAACCTATTGGGCTATGCCGGAGAAGTTGAGGTAATAGAACCCCTTGAATTAAGAAACATGATGAAAGAACGCGCCACTGCGCTCTTGAGTCGCTACAAATAAATATTGTCATGAAAACCCTGAATCAAACTATTGAAAATGGTGTGTGTACCCTGACCTTAAACAGACCCCAAGTTTTCAATTCATTCAATCAAGCAATGGCCTTTGAATTGCAGGCAGCACTTGATTTTTGCGCCGCAGAAGACCAAATTAGGGCAATTGTTATAACGGGTGAAGGAAAGGCATTTTGCGCCGGCCAAGACCTGGCTGAAGCCACTGACCCGAATGGGCCAGCACTTCAAGATATTGTGGCCAAGCACTACAACCCGATTATTTTAAAAATCAGAGCGCTTGAAAAACCAGTAATCGCTGCTGTCAATGGCGTTGCAGCCGGGGCCGGAGCCAATATTGCATTAGCCTGTGACCTCGTTATCGCCAAAGAAAGTGCAGCCTTTATTCAAGCTTTCTCAAAAATTGGGCTCATTCCAGATTCAGGCGGCACCTTCTTTTTACCTCGCTTGGTTGGGGCTCAAAAAGCACTCGCATTAATGCTCACCGGTGAAAAAGTAATGGCACCAGAAGCCGAGGCCATGAACATGATTTACAAAGCTGTTTCAGAAGAGGCATTTGAACAAACGGTTTCAAATCTAGCTACGCAATTGGCTAAAATGCCAACAAAGGCATTTGGCCTAACCAAAAAAGCTGTCAATGCCAGTTTCAACCAGACTTTGGAGGAGCAGCTCATTTTAGAAGAACAATTACAAACCCAAGCAGGACAAACCCATGATTTCAATGAGGGCGTACAAGCCTTTCTCGAAAAAAGAAGCCCTGAATTTAAAGGTCATTAATATGAAAGGTCAAATTGGCGTCATTGGCGCAGGAACCATGGGCGCAGGAATTGCGCAAGTGGCCGCTCAAGCAGGACACAAAGTAGTGCTTACTGACACAAACCCAGAGCAACTACAAAAAGCGGAAAAACAAATTACTGCTAGCTTAGAAAAACTGGTTGAAAAAGCCAAAATTTCAGCAGAAGTTGCTCAAGAAATCAAAGGCAACCTCCACTATTCCATTCAACTCTACGACCACCAAGATGCAACACTCGTCATCGAGGCCATCATAGAAAATCTAAGTGTCAAGCATGAATTATTCAAGCAACTTGAACAAATCGTTTCGGCTACTTGTGTTTTAGCGAGCAATACTTCTTCGTTATCCATCGCATCAATTGGCGCTAGCTTACAAAATCCGCAACGCTTTCTCGGTATACACTTCTTCAACCCGGCAACACTAATGCCACTCGTTGAGGTCATTCCGGGTGTTGCTACTGAACAGGCAATTACCAACAGCATTGAAAACCTCATTGCCTCTTGGAACAAAACGGTGGTGGTTTGTAAAGACACGCCAGGGTTTATCGTGAATCGGGTGGCCAGGCCATTTTACGGAGAAGCGCTCCGCATTTATGAAGAAGGGGTGGCAAATTTTGAAACCATTGATTGGGCCATGACGCAAATTGGTGGCTTCAAAATGGGGCCTTTTACACTGATGGACTACATCGGCAATGACATCAATTATACGGTTACCGAAACCGTTTTTGCCGCGTTTTACTATGACCCACGCTTTAAGCCATCTTTTACTCAAAAAAGACACATGGAAGCGGGTTTTTTAGGGCGTAAGTCAGGAAGAGGTTTTTATAGCTATGCTGAAAATGCAAGCCCATTGCAAACCAATGAAGACCGCCAACTTGGGCAAGCAATTTTTGAGCGCATTTTGGTGTTACTCATCAATGAGGCCTGCGATGCCGTATTCATGCAAGTGGCTAGCCCTACCGCTGTCGACCTAGCCATGACAAAAGGCGTCAATTATCCGAAAGGCTTATTGGCTTGGGCCGACGAATTGGGCGCTCAGTGGGTCCTTGATCGCCTTGAAAAGCTGTTCGCTGAATATGGCGAAGACCGCTACCGACCAAATCCTTTACTACGTAAAGTAGCCCGAGAAGGAAGTAAATTTATTTCGTAACTTTGCACTCTAATAAAATTTAACAATGGCATATTTGTTCACTTCTGAGTCCGTTTCTGAAGGACACCCAGATAAAGTTTCGGATCAAATCTCCGATGCGCTCATCGATAATTTCATGGCTTTTGACCCCACTTCAAAAGTAGCTTGTGAAACGCTTGTGACTACGGGGCAGGTTGTTTTAGCTGGTGAAGTAAAGTCAACAGTGTACCTCGATGTTCAAAAAATTGCACGCGAGACCATCCGTCAGATTGGCTATACAAAATCTGAATATATGTTTGATGCCAACTCTTGTGGTATCTTATCTGCAATTCACGAGCAATCTTCTGATATCAATCAAGGAGTTGAGCGTCAGAACCCTGAAGATCAGGGAGCAGGTGACCAAGGGATGATGTTTGGTTATGCAACCAAAGAAACCGAAAACTACATGCCGCTTGCCCTCGATTTAGCGCACAAAATCTTGCAAGAAATGTCTGCAATTCGCAACAACGAAGCTGCACTCATTCCTTACCTCAGACCCGATGCAAAATCTCAGGTTACAATCGAATACTCCGATGACAACGTGCCACAGCGCATTGACACCATCGTTGTTTCTACCCAGCACGACGACTTCGCTGACGAAGCAGAAATGTTGGCAAAAATTAAAAAAGACATCATTGAGATCGTGATTCCACGTGTGAAAGCCAAACTTTCACCTTCAATTCAGGCTTTGTTCAATGACAGCATTACTTACCACATTAACCCAACAGGGAAGTTTGTTATCGGTGGCCCACACGGAGATACCGGTCTTACAGGTCGTAAAATCATTGTAGATACCTACGGTGGTAAAGGAGCTCACGGTGGTGGTGCATTCTCAGGAAAAGATCCATCTAAAGTGGACCGCTCTGCTGCCTACGCTACACGCCATATTGCCAAAAACTTAGTTGCGGCTGGTTTATGTGACGAAGTTCTTGTTCAAGTTTCTTATGCCATTGGCGTAGCTGAACCTTGCGGTTTGTATGTGAATACTTACGGCACTTCAAAAGTTGGCCTTACCGATGGTGAAATTGCAGTCAAAGTCGGAGAAATTTTTGATATGCGTCCTTACTTTATCGAGCAACGCTTGAAATTGCGCAACCCAATCTATCAGGAAACGGCTGCCTACGGACACATGGGTCGCAAGAACGAAGTGGTTACCAAAACCTTCACCGCACCTGATGGCAAAAAAGTTTCTCGTGAAGTAGAACTCTTTACCTGGGAAAAACTAGACTACGTAGATCAAGTCAAAACGGCTTTTGGCCTCTAAATAACTAAAGCCCGCTCGTCGGGCTTTTTTTTTTAATATTGCCTTTCATGAGTACAAATTTCAGAACCATCTGGACCACCCCAGAACGCGACATCGAAGTCATTGACCAGCGCCAATTGCCACACGAGTTTGTGGTCGTGAAACTAAAGACTTACAAAGATGCTGACCTCGCTATCAGAAGCATGACAGTCAGAGGCGCGCCACTGATTGGTGCAACTGCCGCTTATGGTGTTTTCCTTGCGGTCCGTGAACTCATTGAAAAAGGACATGAAGGCGCATTTCTCGATGAAGCTTTTTCAACCTTGCGCGCATCAAGACCAACAGCGGTCAATTTATTTTGGGCACTGGACCGCATGCAAGCTGCTCTCGATGAAGCCGATGACTTTTTAGAAGCCGCCTGGAATGAGGCCAATCTGATTGTTGAGCAAGACATCGAAACCTGCAGGCTCATTGGTGTTCATGGCTTACCATTGATTGAGGCAATAGCAGCACAAAAAAATGGGGCGCCGGTCAATATCCTAACGCATTGTAATGCGGGAATGCTCGGCTGTATCGAATGGGGAACCATCACCTCCCCTATTTATCAGGCCGTACAAAAGGGCATTGAAGTGCATGTTTGGGTAGATGAAACCCGACCACGCAACCAAGGAGCCAACCTCACCGCATACGAACTCACAAAACATGGCGTGAAGCATACGCTTGTGGTAGACAACACCGGTGGGCACCTCATGCAACATGGCATGGTTGATTTAGTAATTGTAGGAACGGATCGTACTACGCGCCAAGGTGATGTTGCCAATAAAATTGGCACTTATCTCAAAGCGCTTGCTGCCAAAGACAACAACATTCCATTTTATGTTGCGCTTCCTTCCACCACACTCGACATGGAAATTAATGACGGACTGCGCGAGATTCCGATCGAAGAACGCGATGAGAACGAAGTGAAATATGTCATTGGCAAGAGTAAAGCGGGCAAAATTGAACCTGTACTCATTTGCCCAGAAACGACCCCTGCTGCCAATTATGGCTTCGACGTTACGCCTGCAAGGTTGGTATCAGGTCTCATAACGGAAAGAGGGATTTGTGAAGCTTCTGAGAAAGGAATTCTTTCGCTATTTCCAGAATTTAAGTAAGTTCATTTGATGATTTGATGATTTGATGATTTGATGATTTGATGATTTGATGATTTGATGATTTGATGATTTGATAAAACAAAATATAAATAAAGTAGTAGATTACTTATCTCAAGATCTCTAATTAATAGCAACTCTAAAGAATTGAAAATGAAACTGTTTGGAATTTTGTTTTGTTTAATTTTAACATTCACCCATTTTACACTGCATGCGCAAATTCAAGGCGTTTGGCACAGTAATTTTCAGGTAGCTGGGAAATCTTTATTGATGGACCTCGATGTGAAGGGAATTGGGCAAGACGGCTCAATTATTATCAGTATTCCGGATCAGCCTAAAATGAAGCCACAAACCATGACTGAATTCGCTCTGTTTTCGGATAGCTTATGGTTCAGTTGGAAAGCGATTGGCCTGACCTACGCAGCAAATTTACAAGGCGACTCTTTAATTGGAAAAATGTCTCAGGGCGGTATCACTTGGAAGGCCGTTTTCTATAAAGAGGTGCAACAAATCAAAGAGGCACAAGGAAAGATACAAGACCCTAAAGCCCCCTTCCCCTATCAAGAAACTGAACTTTCAATCGGCGTCGCCAAAAAAATCCAAATCACAGGAAATCTCATTCTACCAGAAACTGAAAAAAATAGCAGTTTTCCGTTGGTCATTTTGGTCTCCGGCTCAGGGGCTCAAGACCGCAATTGTGAAATTCTGGGCCACAAACCTTTTTGGGTTTTGGCCGATCATTTAGCTAGAAATGGCATTGCCTCTTACCGCTACGATGACCGCGGCGTTGGAAAGAGCACCGGTAAATTTGAAACCGCAACACAAGTTGATTTCGGCAATGATTTAGTAGCTATTATTCAATACTTCAAAAAAGCCTATCCAAAAGCACAAATTTATATTTATGGGCATTCTGAAGGCGGCATGACCGCTTTGCGTGCAGCAGTTCAAACCACAGACATCGCCGGCATTATCGAAGCTGCATCAGTGGGTAACTCTGGAAAAGAGGTCCTAATTGAGCAACAGTATTTAATCCCGAAAGCTAGTGGTTATTCAGAAACTGAAAGTCTTTGGAACCAAAGGTTTTATGCAGAAGGAGCAAAAATTGCGTTGAGCACAACAAAAGATCAATTTTCAAAACCTTATGAGGCTTGGCTGAAAACCGTATGGGATAGCATTCCAAAAAAACTTTTAGACGGTGCGTCAATTGAAGATT
>JAURHO010000046.1 GCA_030833265.1 Crocinitomicaceae bacterium
CAACCAACAAACGATCTGACACGAAGTCAGGGCCTGAGCACCCGTGTTCTTAAGAATAATTCTTGGGTTTTGGCAAGTTGGGTTCCATTTGGCGTAATATTCATAGTTATTCGGATTCAGGACATCGACAATGGCTGCATCATAGGCAAAATTGGGCGCACCATAAGAAATAAGATCATAAGCGGCAATGTAATTTCCTCCAGCTTGGCCCGGATCAATGGCAGGAACATCGTTAATGACGTAATCGAGCAGCACAGTATCGCCAGGCTGCACATAAGGGGTGAGCTCAAATTCGAACTCTTTTACTAAATCACCAGGGCACCAACCTTCGCGGGCATAAGGCCAAGTACCTCCTTGCCCAATATTGGGGTTATCACCACAAACCATGGCATCCCAAATACTCCAGTTGAAACGTGGGACGCCGTCTACCTTAATTTGATGGCTATTGTTGACCCATTCACAGCAAGCGGCATCGCCTACCTGACCATGTCCAGACATGCGGGTCTTGATTTTAAACATTTCAGCAGTATCTGAGAGCACTACTGCCTTTTCTGGCAAGACAATATCTGCGGCCATCTGGCCATAATTATAGGACTTGAAGTCGGACCAAATAGGCGCTCTGGAAATGAGATCGCGCGGTGGAATTCCTTTCACAAAGGCAAACTTGAGGTCGATAAGTTCTTGGGTATTATGCGCCGCTAAATCTACCAAGCCTTGCAAATATTGTTGGTAGTCTGTGACGTCATAAATCCAGGTAAAACCATTCGGGCCGAGGTCAAATTGAATGCCGTAGGGCGTAATGTAGCGCGCAAGTTCAACATCGTGAATGATTTCAAAAGGCGGATTATAAACAACAATTGCTTGATTAGCTAAGTTCAATGTGGTTTGAATGGGTGTGCTTGCGGTCACCTGTCCGTTGAGGTCAACATTTTGAGTCTGACCCGCGGCTACACCTACCCAAGTCTGGGTCAATTCAAAATGGCGGTGCAAAGGAACTTGCTTGAAAACAACTGTTGGTTCTTTGAGTTGAGGGCGCGTATGCAAGACGGGTTGTACCGCACTACAAGCACCCTGCCCCAATTGGATCAATGGGCGTTGGTTAAGCGCCTCAACCCCGGCAAGGTATGCTGAATTGTTTTGAATTAGGCCAAAGCTAGACGGCATCAATAGTTCATTGTGTGTACCGAGGTCTTTGGCATACTTGAGCTCATCGAAGTCATGGTAAAACAACAGGTCGGACCAGTTCGGATGCGTGTTGTCGACTTTAGCAGTATAATGCGTCAAAATGGTGCTGGCCGAAAGCGCCGTATTGAATACACGCAATTCGTCAATATTTCCTTTCCAACCAAGATTCTGATTATTAGAAAACCCAATAACCATCCGTTGGATATATCCCATTTCTCTGGTCTTGTTGGTGCCTGAATGCCAAAGCTGTCCATTTTGGTAAATAAACATCTGACCACTCGACTGATCCTTCACAAATGCCCAGTGTGTCCAGGTATTATCGAGTTCGGCAGGTGTAGCCGCTTTATTAATGCGGTCATAGCCTGTTTCATCACCGGCATCAAAATAAATATTGTTATTGCTCCAAGGCAAATGAATGTTGAGCACACGGCGATTTGCAGAATCGAGCGCTTCAATGAAAGTGGAGTTCAGCCCAGCGTTTCCAGCCCCTTTTGCCCAAAATTCAATGGTAAACTGCCCACCTATTTCTTGATTCGCCAACGAAGAAATGGTATAGTTTGAACCATCAAATGCGAGCGTTCCATTGCGAGAAGAATAGGCCAATGCAGCAGGCGCAGCCGTGTTTTCCATTAAAAATGATAGTCCTTGAGCGGCTTCAAAATCATGGCTAAACGAGAAATCAACTAAAATATCAGAACTGCCGTCCCAGAGAAAATCTTGGTAGAAGACAAATGGATTCCAGCCTGCTTGCAAGGCATTAGCTCCTGTTCTTGAGGCCTGATACACCTCGGTAAATGGACCTTCGTAAATAGCGTTCAAGCTACCCCCAGTGTAGCTCGCCAAACTGATTTTTGGCTGCCACAGCTCGCCTGTGCTAGCCAAGTTTAATTTCAAGGAACTAATTGGGCCCGCCTGAAGCCCCGCCGCCGTGAGCTCTGCAGCAGTTAAAACAAACTGAAACTTACTCCCTTTGCGGTTGGTCTGAAAAGGTGCGTTTGAGGCTTGGGTGCCGTTATTAAGTGCAAAATAGGTCAGGTTCAAACCCTGTCTGACCGACTCTTGTTGCGCAAAAAGATCGGCTTCAGTATAAGGCAGCGGTTTGAGTTGAATAAGCGCAGGCGAAGTACAATTGGATAAATACATCTGACCATTGACAGCAACAGAATCAAAAGCTCCGGTGTGGTCAAAGACGCGTGTATAGGTGAGGTAATCCCATTCGCCGCAATCATATTGATCCCAGGTGGTGAGTGGTGAACACTTCAGTTTGTAGTACATCAGTACTTTTTCAAAGCGCTCGGTATCTAGACTTGCAGGGAATTGAAAGTTGGCCCTGCGCGTAGTGATTGAATCAAAAGTGAAGGTCTGAACCCAGGTTGTATCTTGGGCCCAAGCTTGCAATAAACTAAGAGAAAAAAGGCTAAATAGTATGTATTTCATAGTAGAGGACTAGGGCCTCTAAAATACGAACTATTTCAGACTAATTGAAAAACAACTTCAAGGACAAGCCGAGTGTCTCGCGAATTTGGGTGCGCTCAATGATGTAGTCAAGGAAACCGTGCTCAAGTAAGAATTCACTGGTTTGGAAACCTTCAGGAAGGTCACGACCAATGGTTTCTTTGACAACGCGCGGGCCTGCAAAACCAATTAAAGCACCTGGCTCTGCAATATTGATGTCACCAAGCATGGCAAAAGATGCAGTTACACCACCAGTAGTTGGGTCTGTGAGGTAAGAAATATAAGGCAACTTGGCCTCTGATAACTGACCTAATTTGGCCGAAACTTTGGCCATTTGCATCAGGGAAAAACCGGCCTCCATCATGCGGGCACCGCCTGATTTTGAAATGATCATGAATCCGGACTTCGTTTTGATGGCTTCGTCAATGGCGCGTGCAATTTTTTCACCCATGACAGAACCCATTGAACCGCCGATAAAATTGAAGTCCATGGCTGCAATGACGAAATTCATGCCGTGCAATTTGCCCTTAGCAGTACGAATGGCGTCTTTGAGACCTGTAGCCTTTTGGGTGGCTGCTACGCGGTCTGTGTATTTTTTGGTATCTACAAAACCAAGTGGGTCACCAGAGCTGAGTTTTTCGTCGAGTTCTTTGTATTTGGCATCATCAAAAATGAGCTCAAAATACTCAGCAGCACCGATACGCTCATGATGTGAACAGCGGTCACAGACATAATTATTGCGCTGTAAATCTTCACTGGTGTAAAGCGTTTTACAATTTGAACAACGCACCCAAAGCCCCTCAGGGACTTCCATTTTATCACTTGTGGAAGTAGTGATTCCTTCTTTGTTTCTTTTAAACCAAGCCATAGTTATGACAACGTATTGATATTATTTAAATCAGCGAAACAAACCGAAAGGCGCTCAATGAATGTGAGTTCACCTTCGCGGAGCCATTTGCGCGGATCATAGTATTTTTTATTTGGTATATCGGCTCCTTCCGGATTGCCAATTTGCGTACGAAGGTAAGCTATTTTTGCCGTAATGTAATCGCGAACACCTTCGGTAAATGCAAATTGCATGTCTGTATCGATGTTCATTTTGATCACTCCGTAGCTGATAGCTTCGCGAATTTCTTCAAGGGTAGAACCCGAACCTCCGTGGAAAACGAAATCTACGGGGTTTGGCCCGGTGGCATATTTTTCTTGAATGTAATCTTGAGAATTTTTCAAGATAATTGGCGTAAGCTGTACGTTTCCTGGCTTATAAACGCCATGTACATTGCCAAAAGAAGCAGCAATGGTAAAACGCGGCGAAATTTGCATCAGGGCTTCATAGGCCTGAGCCACTTCTTCAGGTTGAGTGTAAAGTTTAGCGTTATCGATGTCGGTGTTGTCTACGCCGTCTTCTTCACCGCCAGTAATGCCCAACTCAATTTCGAGGGTCATGCCAATTGCCGACATTCTTTTTAAGTATGCTTGACAAATTTCAAGGTTTTCAGCTAAGGGCTCTTCACTGAGGTCAATCATGTGCGAGCTAAAAAGTGGCTTGCCATTTTCTTTATAAAACGCTTCACCTGCTGTGAGTAAGCCGTCAATCCATGGGAGTAGTTTCTTAGCACAGTGGTCTGTGTGTAAAATAACGGTTGCGCCGTATGCTTCCGCTAAGGCATGCACGTGTTTGGCACCTGAAACAGCGCCTAAGATAGCCGCATGCTCTGCTTCGTTGGACAAGCCTTTTCCGGCGAAGTAATGCGCTCCACCATTTGAAAATTGAATAATTACTGGTGCTTTGAGCTTTGCTGCGGTTTCCATGACAGCATTGATGGTGCTGCTACTGGTTACGTTAATTGCAGGCAAAGCAAAGCCTTTTTGCTTGGCTAAGCTGAAAATCTCTTGGACTTCAGCGCCCGTTGCGACCCCTGGTTTGATCATGTTGTTGGTTTTGTTGTTGATGATGCAGCAAAATTAGAAATTATTGGCCACAAACAATATTACTAAATGTGAAGCGTTAGTTGCTTAAACTTTTTATTTGCCTATGGTTAAAAACAATTACTCCGAAACTTTGCCACAAAACCAAACCCTTCTTCCTCATCCAAACGTGCTTAATTTTCTAAAAATGTACAGCAAATCTTTGGAGGTCAAGAAGAGCAAACAAATGGTCTTATTGCTTGGCAAAAACTAATGAGCGCCTTCGGGCGCTTTTTTTGTGCACTTATTTTTGCAACAAGTAGCCGATGATTTGAGCCACTAAATCAAGAGGGAGTTCTTCCTTTAATGAAAATTGAACCGCGCCTTTGGAATATTTGTAGTTGCGTTTTTCAAATTCTGCAGCAAATGCGGCGATGCCTTTTGCGCCTGGGTAGAGCCCGATATGCTTTGAATAGCCCGCATAATGAATGAAATTTTTGCCGTTTCGCTGAAAAGTCGGGATGCCATAGGCCATCTTTTGAGTAAGGCCCGGAACTTCGGCATCGATAAATGCATGGAGTTCTTTGAGCTTGAGTTGCGTATGCTCAGGGAACTGCGCAATATGCTTTTCGATATCTGGCTGCATTTTCAATTTAATTGGCTTGCTCGCAATAAGTCTTGAACTGATTGAGAATGGCCTGCCATCCTTGCTCTTGAAGTTCTAACGTATTTTCAGACTCTGGCTGAAAGCGTTGCTCAATAAGGGTAGCATCTCCGTTCGAAACAAACTTAACATCTACGAGTCTGCCATCCTCCAAAGCACTCGAGATGGATTCAAAAGGTGTAATGGCTAAAAAATCTGCTTTGAGGTCAAAACCAAAACTGCCGTCTTTGGCTTCCATGCGGTAATTTGAATGACCACCTTCTCTGAAATCGACCTCGGCCCTTGGGCAACACCAAGACTCGTGGGCGAAGTTCCAGTTGACGACATGTTGGGCTTGGGTCCATTTTTCCCAAACCGTAGAAACAGGTGCTGCAATCAGTGCTTGCACCTTGATAAATTGCTGTGCTGACATCTGACAAAAATAAACAATTGCACCTATTAATTTGGTAATTTTGATGCATGGAATTTGAGCTTGTATCCGATTACAAACCAACGGGTGATCAACCCGAAGCCATTCGGCAATTGGTCGCTGGCATACAAGAAGGCATTGAGCAGCAAACCTTGCTTGGTGTTACCGGTAGTGGTAAAACATTTACAGTTGCCAATGTCATCAAAGAAGTACAGCGCCCCACGCTCATTTTATCTCACAACAAAACTCTAGCTGCGCAGCTCTACGGCGAATTCAAACAATTCTTCCCCAATAATGCCGTCGAGTACTTCGTGTCTTACTACGACTACTATCAACCCGAGGCCTTTATTCCGTCCACAGGTACTTACATCGAAAAAGACCTCCAAATCAACGACGAAATTGAAAAGCTCCGTTTAGCGGCCACCTCTGCCCTGCTCTCTGGCCGCCGCGACGTCATTGTAGTTGCTTCGGTGAGTTGTATTTACGGTATCGGAAACCCAACAGAATTTAAAAACAGCATTTTGCACATTCAAGTGGGGCAAACCATTGTGCGCAATAAATTTTTGTTTCGCTTGGTAGAGAATTTGTACCAGCGCGCCGGCAACACCGAGTTTCAGCGCGGGCAATTCAGGGTAAGCGGCGACACCGTTGACATCTATTTAGCCTACACCGATTATGCCTTGCGCATCGGCTTTTGGGGCGATGAAATCGAACAAATCAGCGCCATAGACCCCGAAAGCGGCCAAGTGCTTGAGCGCTTTCAGAACATCGATATTTTCCCAGCCAACCTCTTTGTGTCTAGCCCAGAAAACACCCGACAAGCCATCTTGCAGATCCAAGATGACCTCGTGGAACAAGTAGCCAACTTCAAAGCAGAAGGCAAATTAGAAGAAGCCAAACGCCTCGACGAACGCGTCAACTACGACCTCGAAATGATCCGAGAGCTCGGCTACTGTTCAGGTATTGAAAATTATTCGCGCTATTTTGACCGCCGTGAACCCGGCGAGCGGCCTTTCTGCTTGCTCGATTATTTCCCAGACGATTTCTTGATGGTCATCGACGAAAGCCACGTAACGCTGCCGCAAGTCAGGGGGATGTATGCCGGAGACCGCGCTCGAAAAATCAATCTGGTAGACTACGGTTTTCGTTTGCAAGCAGCCATTGACAACCGCCCTTTGAAATTCGAAGAATTCGAAGGCTTTTTAAACACCGTCATTTACGTATCAGCAACTCCTGCCGACTACGAAATTCAGCAAGCCGAGGGCATCATGGTTGAGCAACTCATCCGCCCAACTGGCCTTCTGGACCCGATTATTGAGGTGCACCCTACCAAGCACCAAATTGATCACCTCATCGAAGAAATCGAAAAACGCAGACAACTTGAAGAGCGCGTATTGGTCACGACACTTACCAAGCGCATGGCTGAAGAGCTGCAAAAATACCTAGATCGTTTGGGCATTCCGTGCCGCTACATCCATTCGGAAATCGACACCATTGAGCGCGTTGAAATTTTACGCCAGCTCAGGCTCGGTGTTTTTGATGTCTTGATTGGTGTCAATCTATTAAGAGAAGGTTTGGACCTCCCCGAAGTTTCGTTGGTGGCCATTCTAGACGCCGATAAAGAAGGTTTCTTAAGAAACGAACGCTCTTTGGTCCAAACCGTAGGGCGCGCGGCCAGAAACGTCAACGGCAAAGTGCTCATGTACGCCGACAAAATGACGCCTTCTATGCAGCGCACCATTGACGAAACCGCGCGCCGCCGCCTGACCCAAGAGGCCTACAACACCGCACACAATCAGGTGCCTCAGGCCCTCAATAAATCCAAAGACAAAATCTTGGAGTCGACTAAAGTAGCAGACGGCGACCAAACCACGCGTCAGGTCAAGCAACTGCAAAAAGAGCAACACCAAAACGCTCCTGAGTTCCAAAGCGCCATGGATCCTGAAGCGCGCGCTCAAGAAATCAAGGCGCTCAAAAAACAAATGGAGCGCGCCGCCAAAGACCTCGACTTCATCGAAGCAGCTCGCATCCGAGACCTCATCAAGGCACTTGAAAAATCAAACTAAAACACCTAAACTCTTCATACATGACAACAGCAACTCCTTCAAAAGCACTCAAGCAATTCAGAATCATGGCCATCGCCGAGGGCTTCTCTTGGCTCGCCCTTTTGGTAACCATGTATTTAAAATATGGCCTAGATATGCCTGAACCCAACAAATTGGTTGGTTATATCCATGGCTTTTTATTCCTGATTTACTGCTTTTACATAGCCTATTTCCTCTTTGAAGAAAAATGGAAATTTGGCAAGTGTTTGGTGCTTTTCCTTACCGCTTTTTTACCTTTTGGCACCTTCTGGGCCGAGCGCAAGTATTTGAGATAAAGTGTCTCGATCACTGATTATTATTAAATTCAAGTCACGTTAAACTCATTATTATGTTTCGCTTACTCAAAAAAATCCTACTCGGTCTATTATTACTCATCGGCATCTTACTGATTGTTGCGTGGTTCCTTCCTACTGAAATTGAAGTAACCAGAACCACTACTATTGCTAAAAATCAATCAGAAGTATTCGGTTATATTAGGCTGCTCGAAAACCAACCTAAATATGGCGTGTGGTGGAAAGCAGACCCCAACATGAAAATTACCAACAGCGGCACAGATGGCCAAGTAGGCTTTGTACATGGCTGGATCAGCAAAGACGACAACGTAGGCGAAGGGCAGCAAAAGATCATAAAAATCAGCACCGATTCTTTGGAAAGCAGAATGGACATGGAACTCAAATTTATCAGACCTTTCGAGAGCACCAACCCGTGTTATATGCAAACCAAACAAAAGGCAAGCAATAAAACCGAGGTGGTTTGGTCTATCACAAGCAAAATGCCTTACCCTTTTAACCTCATGGGTGCAGTCATGAACATGGAAGACATGCTCGGCTCTGACCTTGAAAAAGGACTAAAAAACTTAAAGGTGCTGCTAGAAAAAGAAGATTATTAACTTTGTTTAAAATTGTAACACATGTCTAATCACTTACTCAAAGGAAAACGCGGTATCATCTTTGGTGCCCTCAACAATCAAAGTATTGCTTGGAAAGTAGCGGAGCGCGCTCATGAAGAAGGCGCAACCTTCGTTCTGACCAACGCACCTATCGCTATGCGCATGGGAGAAATCAATGAATTAGCTAGCAAAACAGGTAGCCAAGTGATCCCTGCAGATGCCACTAACCTCGAAGACCTCGAAAACTTAGTTACCAAAGCACAAGAAATTCTTGGTGGTAAAATTGACTTCGTTTTGCACTCTATCGGGATGTCGCCAAACGTCAGAAAAGGCAAGCACTACACTGAAAACGACTACAACTACTATGGTCAAACCATGGATGTTTCAGCGATGTCTTTGCACAAAACCTTAGCTACACTTTACAAGCACGACGCCATGAACGAATGGGGATCTGTAGTAGCGCTTTCTTACATTGCTGCACAACGCATCTTCCCTGACTACAACGACATGGCAGACGCAAAATCTTTACTCGAGTCTATCGCACGTTCTTTCGGTTACCACTACGGTATCAAGAAAAAAGTACGCGTCAATACCATTTCGCAGTCACCAACTGTAACCACAGCTGGTCAAGGGATCAAAGGGTTCACAGAGTTCATCAACTTCTCTGAGCAAATGTCGCCACTCGGCAACGCAAGCGCTATTGCCTGCGCAGACTACTGCATCAGCATGTTCTCTGACCTCACCAAATACGTCACGATGCAGAACCTCTTCCACGACGGCGGCTTCTCCAACACTGGCGTCACCCAACAAGTCATCGAACGCTTCGGCGATCAGTAATATTCAAATTATTTTGAACAAAAAAGGCCGCAGTAGCGGCCTTTTTTGGTTTTGAAACTATTCAAAGTTTAGTACTAAAACCTTACGCCAACATTGAGTTGGACGTTGAGTTGCCCGTATTTGATGGTGTTTTCTTGTAAGGCGGTGCCAGTAGAAGAGAAGCCTCCACCATTTGGTATCCTTCTCGAACTGTAACTATCAAAAGTATACGAGAGTTGATTCGAAGGTTGATATTTGGCCCCTACTTCAACAAAGGCTCCTTTGTAAACATTTTTACGCATACTCATACCCAATTCAAAGCCATATTTAGGCTTACTAAAATTTGGAACCGTACATTTATTAAAGTAATATGCCCCCACACCATCAATTTCTAATAAAATGGGTCTAACTTCAAAAATATAATCATGTTGCTGAATCAAGTTATAATACATTGAGGCGCTCACTGATATTTCATCAATAAAATATTTGAACTGAAAATGTCGTTCAAGCCCTAGAGTGAAAAAGTTGCTATTGAAAGTATTATTTGTACCGCTATAAATTGAATCAAATTCTGAATGTTGAGAATGATTAATCAGGGCGTTGTAGTTGCTGATATTGTAATTCTCATTTCCCATCATGGCGCCAGCTTTAATAGCCCATTTGCTTTTTAGAAAGTCAAAGGAATAGTTCAGCCCATGGTAAAAAGTAGAGGGGTTGAGCTGAATATTTCCACTCGAATAGGGACCAAAATTCAACGAGGCATTTTGATGTATCGGAAAAAATCTTGACTCAGAAAACGTGATTTGATGTTTTTGAGCAAAAATCAAAATTGGGCTCAACATCAGAAGAAGTACAATTTTATTTTTCATTTACACTAGTTTAAAAAATTTCAAATACACCGTAATAAAAATATTCTTTCGTCCAATGGTTATAATCAAAATACTCTCCTTTAATATGAAGTGTTTTGTAACTTTCATCAATAATCTTTCCGGTGAACTTGAATATATGCGTTTGATTTGGTCGAAAATCATGCAGCTTTCCATGAACATTTTTGTGTTCATCAATATAAAGTGTATCATTATTAAATAGGAGCCATTCTTTTGTGCGCTTTAATAATGTATAATGATTTGGTTGAATACCTAAATGCAAATTACCGTACGCATCTTCTGCTGTAGTAAGTATATTTCCATTTGCATCTGTTGCAAGAATATCATAATGTTGCAATTGTTTTTCTTTGTTAAAATAACTACAACTTGTCAGCAGCAATAGACTAAAAATGAGAAGTGTTTCATGGGTGGTGTTTATAATGACTAAGTTAAGTAATTGATTTAGAAAACACTCTAAGGGTAAACCCCTAAATAAATAGGGATAAATGCTAATTTATCCTCACCAACCTATGCTTCACCGCATACATGGCGATGCCGACCATGTTTCGGGCTTTGATTTTGGACATGATTTTGTCGCGGTGGGCTTCGACGGTTTTTCTCTGGATAAAGAGAATTTCGGCTATTTCTTGGCTTGTTTTTTCTTGACAAATCAACTGAACGATTTTGATCTCTTGGGAGGTGAGTTCAGAGGTGTTAAATGTGGGAACAACAATGCTTTGGTTGATTAATTCCTGAATTTTGGAAAGCGGCACCCGGTCAGAAAGATAGTAGCCGCAATCCATTACTTGTTCAATGGCGTCTACTATTTCATTAATTTCTTGTGCTTTCAGCAGATAACCTCTGCCTCCACTTTTCATGAGGCGATCCACAAAGGCTTCGTTGTCATAAGAACTCAGCCCAATTATTTTGATATTTTCGTGATTTTTTACTAAGAATTCTGTGGCCTCCCAGCC
>JAURHO010000047.1 GCA_030833265.1 Crocinitomicaceae bacterium
GTAGACTGCAACTCGCGCTATGTCAATGCAGACCCAGAAATTGGCACCATGATTGCCGTTTCAGAAGCAGCCCGCAATATTACTTGTGCAGGTGGCGTCCCAAGTGCTATTACCAATTGCTTGAATTTTGGTAACCCATACAACCCAGAATCTTACTGGCAGTTTGTCGGCGCCATCAAAGGGATGTCTGCTGCTTGTTTGAAATTTGAAACGCCGGTTACCGGAGGAAATGTTTCTTTCTATAACCAAACCGTCATGAATGGCAAAGAAGTACCTGTATTTCCTACGCCAACCATCGGCATGATCGGTATCGTTCCAAACAAAGAAAAAGTCATGACCCTTGACTTCAAACAAAAAGGGGACCTCATTTTCTTAATCGGTAATTATACAGAAGATATCGCGTCTTCTGAATACTTAGCTAGTTACCATGGTATCAAAGCTTCCCCTGCACCATACTTCAATCTTGAAGAAGAATTTGAAATGCAGCAAGCGATCAGAGGCCTAATTGAAAATGACCTAGTATCTGCTGTTCACGATGTTGCTGACGGTGGTTTATATGTCACACTCGTTGAAATGTCTATGCCAAGAGGTCTCGGTTTTGATATCGTTAGCGATGCAGATATCCGCCTCGATGCTTTTCTTTTCGGAGAAGGACAGGGTAGAGCAGTTGTAAGCGTGACCGAAGAGCAAGAAGAAGCTTTTGTCGAGTTCATGTTAGCGACAGGCGTCAACATGACACTTTTAGGTCATGTCACCAAAGGTAAATTACAAATCGATGAGCAGCACTACGGTTTTATCACAGATGCACAAGCCATCTATGACAACGCTTTGGCAGCTCATCTTGAAAACTAATTATGGAATATAATACCACGCGCGGCCCACTTATCTTACCAGAATACGGCAGAAATGTCCAAAACATGATTGCTCATGCGATGGAAATTGAAAACCGTCCTGAAAGAAATCGTGCGGCTCAGGCGATCATCGAAGTAATGGGCCAGCTCAATCCGCACCTCCGCGACGTTGAAGACTACCGCCACAAACTCTGGACACACCTTTTTGTGATGTCTAACTTTGAACTCGACGTAGACTCACCCTATGACAAACCAAAGCAAGAGGTGCTCAATGAGAAGCCGCAACGCATGGTTTATCCCTCCTCAAAAATACGCTACGGTCACTACGGAAAATATACCCAAGCGATCTTAGAGGCTTCTAAAGAGGTCGAAGAACCGCTTGAAAAAGAATACCTCAAAAGCACGATGGCCAACTTCATGAAGAAGCAGTTTTTGGCCTACAACAATGACACCGTAGAAAACCATGTCATTGCCCAGCAATTGAAAGAATTGTCTAAAGGAGAACTGATCTTAGAAAACCCAGACGACCTTGTCAATACCAACACACTCTTGCGAACGATGGGTATTGGTCAGAACCAAAATAAGCGCTTTAACAAGCAAAAGAATAACAAAAACAAAAAGAAGAAATTCATCAAAAAATAACGCATGGCCTCTTTTGAAATCTACGGTGGAAAACCATTAAAAGGAGAAATCATTCCTCAAGGTGCTAAAAACGAAGCGCTACAAGTGCTTTGTGCTCCTTTGCTTACAGCTGAAAAAGTGACCATTTCCAATGTTCCAGACATTGTCGATGTGAACAAACTCATCGCGCTCCTACAAACAATGGGCGTTAAGGTTGAAAAAGTTGAAAAGGGTACCTACATTTTTCAAGCGAAGGAAATCGATCTCAACTATTTAGAATCTGAAGATTTCAAAAAAAGAGCCTCTTCTTTGCGCGGATCAATCATGATTGTCGGCCCACTTTTGGCGCGCTACGGTCGTGGTTTTATCCCAAAACCAGGTGGTGACAAAATTGGTCGCAGACGCCTAGACACGCACTTCGAAGGTTTCGCACTTTTGGGCGCCAAATTCAATTACGATGCCGGTGAGCACTTTTACTCAGTAGAAGCTGCTCAATTGAAAGGAACCTATATTCACCTAGATGAAGCTTCTGTAACAGGTACTGCCAATATTTTACTGGCAGCCGTGATGGCCGAGGGTGAAACCACTTTCTACAATGCTGCTTGTGAGCCTTACATTCAACAACTTTGTAAAATGCTCAATGCCATGGGCGCTCAAATCTCTGGTATTGGTTCAAACATGCTCACAATCAAGGGTGTGAAAGAATTGAAAGGATGTTTTCACCGCATTTTGCCAGACATGATTGAAATTGGTAGCTTCATTGGTTTAGCGGCCATGACGCAATCTGAAATCACGATCAAAGATGTCTCTTGGGAAAACCTGGGTGTCATTCCTAATGTTTTCAGACGTTTAGGGATCAAACTCGAACGTCGTGGCGATGACATCTTTATTCCGGCGCAAGAAAAATACGAAATCGAAACCTTTATTGATGGCTCTATCATGACCATCTATGACGCGCCTTGGCCAGGTTTCACCCCTGACTTACTTTCCATTATTTTGGTTGTTGCTACACAAGCCAAAGGATCTGTTCTTATTCATCAAAAAATGTTTGAGTCACGTCTTTTCTTTGTTGACAAACTCATTGACATGGGGGCTCAAATTATTCTTTGTGACCCACACAGAGCCACAGTTATCGGCCTCAACCGAGAGCACAGCCTAAAAGGTATTGAAATGACCTCTCCAGATATCCGTGCAGGTGTTTCTTTACTCATTGCAGCGCTTTCTGCAAAAGGCAAGAGCGTGATTCACAACATCGAGCAAATTGACCGCGGTTACCAAGACATCGAGCTTCGCCTCAATAACATTGGTGCCGATATCAGACGCATCGGATGAAAAAGCCCTTGATACTTATTGTCGGTGTTTTACTGGTTTTTGCCTGTTATGCACTTTGCTTTCAAAACAAGCCTAAGTCAATAACACCCGTAAGTACAATTGCGCCTGAAATCAGTTTGCTTTCTCCAAAATGAAAAACCCTTAAATTGTCTTCGTTACGAGGAAAAATGGTTCTCATAGATTTCTGGGCATCTTGGTGCGGCCCGTGTCGCAAAGAGAGTCCGAATGTGGTAGAGGCCTTTCAAAAATACCACACTAAAGAATTCAAAGACGCCAAAGGTTTTGAGGTGTTTAGTGTTTCGCTAGACCGTGACCAAGAAGCTTGGAAACAAGCCATTTTAACCGATCACCTCTCATGGAAGTACCATGTTCTAGATCTTGAAGGATTAGCTGCAGCCAATTATCAAGTAGCAACCATTCCAAATGCATTTTTGGTAAATGGAGCCGGTGAAATCATTGCAAGAGGTGAGGAGCTGCGAGGGCTCAATTTGCACATTACCCTAGATAAATACTTGAAGTAGGAAGTCTAATCAGTCCTTTTTTATCCGCGTTAAATGCGATCTAAAACGTATTTAATTAGCGCATCCATCTCTTTGTCAATTCCCGTAGAAAACTCTTCTAGTGGTCTATTTGCGACACCTAAGCATAATGTGGTGCATTTATGACCAAGTGCCTTACCTAACGCAAAAATAGCAGAGCTCTCCATCTCAAAATTCATGATTTTTTGTTCTTTACTTTCAAAAGCTCCTAGCTGCAAATGAATATTGCGCATTTTGCTCTCCATTCTTAAAGAACGGCCTTGTGGTCCGTAAAACCCTGAGCTGGTTACTGTAATGCCGGTGTTCACTTTTTCGGAACGAAAACGGTCCACTAAATTTAGATCCGCGGCACTTAAATAAGGTATGATGTTTTTGGGGAAGGAAACTTGTTTATTGATACTGGCTAGCAATTGCTGCTCTTCTTGATTGAATTCAATTGGATAAAAATGAGCAACATTATCCAAGCCCAATGCATGTGTTGAAAGGATCCAAGAGTGTACGGGTAGAGCTGGCTGTAAAATGCCACAGGTGCCAATTCTAACAATTTCTAAGGATTTTTTTTCGGTTTTATCTGAACGATTGATCAAATCAATATTGACAAGTGCATCGAGTTCTTGGATGCAAATATCAATGTTGTCTGTGCCGATGCCTGTTGAGAGTACGGTTATGCGTTTTTGTTGATACCAACCTGTGTGGCTCACAAATTCTCGGTGCTGAACCTGGTGTTCAATTTTGTCAAAAAACCGACTGATTTTTTGAACGCGATCTTGGTCGCCAACTAAAATAATTTGATCGGCAAGCTGCTGAGGCAGTAAGCCCAAATGATAAACAGCTCCGTTGCCGTCAAGGACTAGTTCAGTTGCAGGATAACGCATGAATAAAAAATCAAATAAAGACTGCTTACAAAGAGCCAAATACTTTTGCTAAAAGATCGGAAATACGCGCTGCCGGATTCGCACGAATTTGATCTTCTTCTTGAGTAACCAAGATGAAAAGCCCATCAATGGCTTTTTGAGTAATGTAAGCATCTAAATCTGGGTCAAGTTGTTGACCACCGGTTAGTTTTGCAGCTGCATTGTATTTAGTAATGAGCGGATTCCAGTAGGAGGTAAGCCCAACCTGTGCTGTGGCCGCTTTTACTTTTGGTAAAAATGCATTGTAAAGTTGAGTCTGTGTTTGTTGTTTTAAGTAGGTGCTCGCTGCACCATTACCACCATTTAATATTTTGAAACCGTCTTGAACACTTAGCTTGAGGATGGCATCTTTGAAAATCGGAAGCGCTTCTTTTACAGCTTCTTCAGCTGCTCTGTTCAGGGTAGTTTCAAATTTGTCTACTTGTGCAGACATTCCAAGTTGTAGGGCTTTTTCTTTGACCTTAATAGCGTCAGGCGGGAAAGGAAGTCTGATTTCAGGATTTTTTAAAAAGCCATCGAGCATACTGCTTTTATTGACTGCTTTTTCAATACCTAATTGTAAGGCTTCTTTGAGGCCAGAAATGACTTCTTCATTGGTGAGTTTAGGCGCTTGTGGGGTAATTTGTGTGGGCACCTTAATTTGTACATCTTTGGCAAGTGCTTTTAGGTTTTGAGCACAAGAAGCTTGTGTCAAAAGTAAAATCAACGCGAAGGGGAATAGTAAATTTTTCATGGACTATCTGATTACATGAATCATGCCAGTCTTGTTGGTTTTTCCGTCGGTGTCTTTGTCCTTGTACCAAGCTTTCCAGATGTAGGTACCCGGTTGAACTTTAACACCGTTATAGTAGCCGTCCCAATAACCTTTAGGATCATTGGTTTCCCAAATGATTTCTCCCCAACGGTTATAGATGGCAAGGTGGAAATTCTCAGCGTCGATACCCTCAATATAGAAAGCCCATACTTGGTTGTGTTCGTCGTCGTCTGGGGTAAATGCAGTTGGCGCGTAGAAAATAACATCAGAAACAACCTCAATGTTAATAGTAATAGAATCAGAACAGCCATCGACTGTAGTAACAGTAAGCATAATTGGATAAGTATCCATAACCCCTTCAGGGTAGGAAATGATAGCGCTTGATCCGTTGTTTGTGATTTGCGTTGCGCCTGGAGAAGTCCAGTTGTATTGCGCAATATTCCCTGACGAAATGTCATTGGTTTGAACTGTTGTCTCAAACCAAGTAACAGGATTTTTAGACATGGTAAAATTAGCTGATGGCATTGGCGTTACCGTCAAGAGGTCATCAAAGAAACCGTTGTAGATACAGCCATGAATGGAAGTAATCACAACACTGAGGTCGTAGTCTCCGGGTTGAGCGATGGTCGTAAATAAAGTGTCTTGGTTCGGGAGGTTAAAATTATCTCCGTTTGAGAAAGTGAAGGCTGTACTTGCGATATCTTGCCCATTGGTTGAAACGTTGTGGAGTTCAAAATTACCAGGGGTGCAAATTTGATTGTCAACAGGTGCAAAAATAGCGATGATGTCCTGTGGGAAAGTAATAGTCATGCACTCTGTTGTCGTTGGTGAACCGCAAAGCTCACTAAGTGTCACACAATATACAGTTCCAGAATTCAGCGGGTCTACAGTGATGTTTGAACCGTTTCCGATTGGAATACCGTTTTCTGTCCAAGTATAAGTGTAAGCTGTTGAACCTCCGGCGCCAGCAGCACTTAAGACAATACTAGACTCAGAACAAATCATGGTGTCTAGGGTTAAGAAGGTGATGTCTAGTGGGTTAGGTTGGCTAATAGTGACTGAAATGATTTGGACACAGCCATTGGCATCGGTTACTGTACAAGTGTTAAGGCCTGCAGGTAAATCTAGGGCTGTGGCTGCTAAAGATGATGAGATATCCCAGTCATAGGTATATGGAGCGGTTCCTTGCGTAACGTTGATTGTGGCCTGACCATTTGCAAAAGTGTAGCAGTTGGCGTCTACAATGTTTACTGCCCCTAAAATCATGGCAGGAATCTCGGTAATCGTGACATAAATGGTGTCTGAACATCCTGTTGAATTTGAAGCATAGCACCAGTGCGTACCTGCAGGAAGGCCAGTAACGGTTTGTGTAGTTGCACCAGTACTCCATTGATAGGTAATGACACCAGTTGCAGGCGTTACATTAGCAGTAGCAGTACCGTCTGAACCACCTGGGCAAGAAACTGGTGTGGCAGTATAAGAAAAGTTTGCTGGCGTATCAGTTATAATGGCTGTTGCTGTGGCGTTACAACCATTGCCATCGTGTTGAACCACTGTGTAAGTACCGGCTGTAAGGCCGGTTGCAGGGTTTCCTGTCATGCCACCTGGGTTCCAGATGTAGGTGCAAGGAGCCGGAGACCCAATTCCTGGTGTAGCTGTAGCGCTACCAATTCCTTGGGAACAAACGTCAGGAATAACCGTAGTTGTAACGGATGGCGTTGCACGTGTGATCCAGGTAGTATCTTGGGTAATTGAACCAATGCTGGTACCACAAGCGGCACCTGAAAGGAAGTAACCTGTTGTCCCTGGTGGTATAATGTTTACATTAAGTGTTCCATTGTTGTACGGAAATGTTTGCCCATTCGTGTTCGCCCACACGAAATTGCTTCCAGGGCTATTTACCATGGCGTAAGGAATTTGTGAAATAGTGTAAGAAGCAGTATTGGACGGCGAAGTAGGTAAGAATCTGCGTCCATCTTGATTGGCGCCCCAAACAGTATTGTTGCGACCTGGTGTGATGTGTGCTGTTGGTGACGGCATGTTGTTTTCAGAACCTTGAATCGCTAAACCACTGTTCCAAGTTGCACAAATTGGTTTGTTACCGATATGTAATTCAAAAATATTTGATGTTTCGTATAGGATGATAGCCATGTAGTTGCACTGGGAAGTACAGCTAAACATCATGATGTTTTTGTACAAGACAACAAACTTGCGGTTCGGTGCAGTACCAATGGTTTGATATTGAATTTGACCACCTAAAGATGGGTTGATATCTTGATAGGTAAGCATGATGGTATTCTTGGCAGCAGCAAATCCTGCATTTGGTAGTGTTCCAACACCTGAAAGCGCCCAAGGGCAGTAGCCACCAGCGTTTGCAAGGTTAAATGAAATGAGGCCATTTGAACCAATGACACATTGTGTGTAACTATTACCGTAAAAGTTAAATGGAAAACCAATGCTTACAGCAGCTGACCAAGAATCATCAGTTAAAGATACGTTGGTTGGGGCATTCAGGAAAATTCCGGCAGCTGTGCCTGGTGTAGTTCCGGTATTGCAATTATTGATAATAACTGTTTGACCAGGACACACCGTTGTGTCTTGTCCTAGACAGACCGTAACTGGCCCCTGTGCAAGAAAAGAATGGGTTAAAAATAGCTGCACAAATAAAATGAGGGCAGCGTATTTTGAGATCGCGGTATTTTTTAAAAACGTCATTTGTCGTAGTAGTTGATTCGAAACGGTTCTTAAACGCAAATATACATCCTTGAGTTGCTTTTTGTCAATTAAAAAAGGACACTTTTTATCAATTATTATAAATTGTTTGAATTGACCTCATAATAAGTGTCATTTAGACACTAATAAATTGTTGAAAAAAGATGAATGCAGGAGGCGTTTTTCAGTTACTTTTGCCAAAGTTTACAAACAAAAAACAACTCTTATGTCAAATCAGTATCACGCAGAAATCGAAGCTTTCATGGATCGTGTTCGCGCCAAAAATGGACACGAACCAGAGTTTTTACAAGCTGTTCAGGAAGTAGCAGAAGCTGTTATTCCGTTTATTGAGGCTAATCCTAAATACAAGACCTCTAAAATTTTAGACCGTATCGTTGAGCCTGAGCGCACCATTATTTTCCGCGTTCCTTGGTTAGATGACAACGGAAACATTCAAGTCAATCGTGGATACCGTGTAGAATTCAATAGCGCGATCGGGCCATATAAAGGTGGTTTGCGTTTTCACCCATCAGTGAATTTGTCAATTTTAAAATTCCTAGGGTTTGAGCAAATCTTCAAAAATTCTTTAACAACGCTCCCTATGGGTGGAGGTAAAGGAGGTTCTGACTTTGATCCAAAAGGAAAGTCAGACAACGAAGTTATGAAGTTTTGTCAGTCGTTTATGACTGAGCTTTTCCGTCATATTGGTGCTGACACAGACGTTCCTGCCGGAGATATCGGTGTAGGTGGACGCGAAATTGGCTACATGTTTGGTCAGTACAAGCGTTTGCGTAATGAATTTACTGGTGTTTTAACTGGTAAAGGTCGCAACTGGGGTGGTTCACTTATTCGCCCTGAAGCAACTGGTTACGGAACTGTTTATTTCGCTAAAGAAATGTTAGCTACTAAAGGTGATTCTTTCAACGGTAAAATTGTAGCAGTTTCTGGTTCAGGGAACGTAGCGCAATTTGCTTGTGAAAAAGCAACCCAACTTGGTGGTAAAGTAGTTACCCTTTCAGATTCTGAAGGTTACATCTACGATGAAGCCGGAATCAATGCTGAAAAATTAGCTTGGGTGATGGATCTTAAAAACAACCGTCGTGGTCGTATTTCTGAATATGCGAAGCAATTCCCTGGTTCAACTTTTGTTGCCGGAAAAAGACCATGGGAAGTTAAAGCTGATATCGCTTTACCTTGTGCTACTCAAAACGAACTCAATGGTGATGAAGCAAAAGCACTCATTGCAAATGGAGTTAAATGTGTGGCTGAAGGAGCAAACATGCCATCTACGCCAGAAGCAATTGCAGCATTCCAAGCAGCAAATGTTCTTTTCTCTCCAGGAAAAGCTTCAAATGCGGGTGGTGTAGCTACTTCAGGTCTTGAAATGTCACAAAACTCATTGCGTTTATCTTGGTCAGCTGAAGAAGTTGATCAGCGTTTACACGGCATCATGGTTTCAATCCACGAAGCTTGTGTGAAATATGGTAAAGATGCAAACGGAAACGTAGATTACGTAAAAGGCGCTAATGTCGCTGGTTTCGTAAAAGTTGCTGATGCCATGATTGACCAAGGTTTGGTTTAATCTGCAGATAAATATCAGAAAGGCTCTCCAAATGGAGGGCCTTTTTTATTTTTGCACATGACCCGGCTATTTGTTGCTTGACTTGTCTTTTTAGCCAATTGCTGTTCGGTCAAAATTCATACTTAGGATTGGCGGCTTCGATTCATCGCTATGACCAAGTCATTGGCCTGAAATACGTTCAGTCTCGACAACATTTTGATTTAGGAGCTGAACTCGGCATCGGTGTTGAAAGAACACTTCAAGGAGCAATTGCGCCTCAAGTGGCTCTTTTTTTTAGCACGCCATTACCCTTTGAAAATAGACATGATCCAATAAAGTTACCGTATTGTATTTTGAAGTATCAATTTGATTTTCAAAATGCAGGATTTCTAGACACTTATCACGGTCTTTATTTTGGTTTGGGATACGCATTTGGTCCTAAAGCAAGATTGAATTTGCAATTTTCATTAGGTCTTGTTGCGGAACAAATGTATGGCGTGGTAAATCCTATCAAGACAACGCATTTTTTTTGGAACCCGCAGGCCCAAATCAGTTATTTTTTAGGGGAATAAAAATAGATGTAACGGTAATTGTATTCACTGAAAAGAAAATTAAAAGCATCGCATAAGAAAATAAAGCATGAGCAGCCACTTCAAAAATAGAAACCTCAAATTCCTACTTTTTCGGATAGGGTTGCCATTGTTGCTTTTTGCTTGCAATAAGTCGGAACAATATCCGGAGGTCCAAATTTTTGGTCATGCGGGAATGGGGATGAATATTGCTTATAGTGTTTATCACGACAATTCAGAAGAAGCTATAGATTTAGCCCTTAGCCTACCAAACATGGATGGGGTGGAGATGGATGTCAGAATGAGTAAAAACGGTACGCTCTGGCTTTTTCATGAAAACCGTTTGGAATATTCCACCAATGGCCTAGGCTGCATTGCTGAACTCACCGATCAAGAAATTGAGCAGTTTCAATACAAAAGCCCTCATAAAGAGTATTTAGTGAGGCTAGATACCATCTTGACCAAGTTAAAAGCGGGTCAAACCTTCATCTTGGATATCAAACACTGGAATGACTGCGCGCAGGCTTATTCAGATATGCAGCGCTTTAAAAATGCACTTTTGTCAATTCCGAATACGCTGAAAAATCACATCATCATTGACAGCTCTTATCCTTATTGGTTAAATGCGCTTTCTCAATCATTTAGAGTGGTGTTTTCTACAGTTTCTTATGAAGAAGGATTTGCGAAATTGCAAGAAATTCCTACGCTTTATGGCTTGATGATGCGCAGTAAAGATATCAGTGCTGAGCAAATTTCAGTGCTGAAAGCCCTTGGTAAAACGGTTTATTTATTCGAAATGCGCTCGAGTAAAATGCAAAGAGCTACTATGAAAAAAGCACCTACGGCAATCTTGGCAGATGACCCGAGAGGTGCTTTAATAATTAGAGATTAACCAGAAAGGTTAACTGATTTCCGAATGAGCAGGTTAAGCCTTGTAGAAAGGAAGTTTAACCACTTTTGCTTTAACGCCTTTTTCGCGAATTTCTATAAAGATTTCTTGATCAAGGGCAGCATTTTCAATGGTAACATAGCCCAGGCCAATACCGACTTTCATGCTTGGAGACATCGTTCCTGAGGTCACTTTGCCAATGATATTTCCGTTGGCATCTTGGATAGGGTAGTCGTGGCGAGGAATTCCGCGGTCTATCATTTCAAATGCAACTAACTTTCTGCTAAGGCCTGTTTCTTTCTGATTTTTCAAAAACTCGGCGTCAGTGAAATCTTTGGTGAATTTGGTAATCCAACCAAGGCCTGCTTCTAATGGAGAAGTGGTGTCATCGATGTCGTTACCGTAGAGGCAAAAGCCCATTTCTAGACGCAAGGTGTCGCGCGCAGCAAGGCCAATTGGCTTGATGCCAAAAGCTGAGCCAGCCTCAAATACTGCGTCCCAAAGTTTTTCTGCATCTTGGTTT
>JAURHO010000048.1 GCA_030833265.1 Crocinitomicaceae bacterium
CAGATACTATTGTTTTTGGATCGCGTGAACGCTCACGGCCTCGGGTAAACGGAACCACACAAAACGAGCACATGTTGTCACAGCCGCGCATGATGGTTACAAAGGCTGAAATTCCACCTTGATCCAATCGTACCGGAGCGATATCTGCATAAGTTTCATCGCGCGACAACAAGACATTGACGGCTTTTTGACCCGTCCCTACTTCTTCAATGAGGTTAGGTAGGTCGCGGTAAGCATCTGGGCCGGCTACGAGATCTACAAGTTTCTCTTCGTCCAGTAAGTTCTTTTTAAGGCGCTCGGCCATGCAACCAAGGATTCCAACAACCAACTCAGGGTTGCGGTCTTTTTTGATTTTAAATTCGGTGAGGCGATTGCGGACGCGTTGCTCAGCGTTCTCCCGAATTGAACACGTGTTGAGTAAAATAACGTCGGCCTCTTCAATGTTTCTGGTGGTTTGATAACCATCTTGTGCTAAAATTGAAGCGACGACCTCGCTGTCTGAAAAATTCATCTGGCAACCGTAGCTTTCTAGATATAATTTTTTGGAGGCTTGTTCGCCTTGCTGCTCGATGACAAGGGCTGTGCCTTGTAATGCTTCGTCTATTACTTTATTTCCTGATTCCATGTTCTGTTCTGAACTGCAAAAATAGGGCAAATTCAAGATACTGACAAATTGTCATGATTGAACCTACTATTGTTTATTAAAATATTTAACCATAGGTTAAGTAAATTTCTCGGATAAAATTGCGCCAAACAACTTGCTGTTTGCTGTGTTTTACTTTTACATTTGTCTCCAAAATCTCCTTATGGCTAAGAATCTTGTTATCGTCGAGTCACCTGCAAAAGCAAAAACCATTGAAGGTTACCTCGGCAAAGACTACATAGTAAAATCAAGTTTCGGACATGTTCGAGACCTCGCTAAAAAAGGCCTAGCCATTGACATCGACGCCAAGTTTGCACCCAATTACGAGGTGAGCCCAGACAAAAAACAAATTGTCGCTGAACTTAAAAAATTAGCAAAAGAAGCCGATACGGTTTGGCTCGCGACCGATGAGGACCGCGAAGGAGAAGCCATTTCTTGGCACCTCTACGAGACCCTTGGGCTCGAGAAAAAAGACACCAAAAGAATCACATTTAACGAAATCACAAAAGTTGCGGTAACTCGGGCAATAGAACGTCCAAGAAACATCAACCGCGAATTGGTCGACGCACAACAGGCCCGTCGTGTACTCGACAGGATTGTCGGTTTTGAGCTTTCTCCGGTACTTTGGAAAAAAGTCAGACCGAGTTTGTCTGCAGGTAGAGTTCAGTCAGTTGCCGTAAGATTAATTGTTGAACGCGAACGCGAGATTGAAAAATTCAACACTGAAAGCTTTTACAAAGTTCAGGCAGAATTTACGACCTCAGATGGTCTTCTCAAAGCCGAACTCAACCAACAACTCCAGGAAAAATCAGCAGCTGTTCAAATTTTAGAGCAGTCAAAAACCGCTGATTTTTTCGTAGAAGACGTCCAACAAAAACCAGCGACAAAAAGCCCTGCCGCGCCGTTTACGACGTCAACACTTCAGCAAGAAGCCAGTATGAAACTTGGTTTTTCCGTGACCAAAACGATGAGTGTAGCGCAACGTCTCTATGAGTCAGGGTATATTACTTACATGAGAACAGATTCAGTGAATCTTTCAGAAACAGCAATTGCCGCTGCTCAAGAAGCGATTACATCCCAATTTGGCGCCAATTATTCAAAACCAACTAAATACAGCACCAAAAGCACAGGTGCACAAGAAGCGCACGAGGCCATCAGACCTACAGATTTTACCAAGCCAAGCATTTCAGCAGAACGAGACGAAGTGAGACTCTACGAATTGATTTGGAAACGCGCTATTGCCAGCCAAATGGCTCATGCACAACTTGAAAGAACCACAATTAAAATAGGTGGCCTGAATCAAGCGCAATATTTTCAAGCCAAAGGCGAAGTCATTATCTTCGACGGCTTCTTGAAAGTTTATTTGGCAACCAACCTCGACGATGACGCCGAGGAAAACGCAGAAACAGAAGGGTTATTACCAAGAGTTCAAGTCAACGAAAAACTGACGCTACAAAATGCTCTAGCAACTGAGCGCTTTAGCCGAGCACCGTCGCGTTATGTCGAAGCAACTTTGGTTAAAAAATTAGAAGAACTCGGCATCGGCCGACCATCTACCTATGCGCCAACCATTTCTACGATTCAAAAAAGAAATTACGTCGAAAAAAAGGAGCGTGAAGGCGCCATTCGCAAGTATGCTCAACTCGAATTAAAAGCAGGTCAAATTACCGAACAAACAAAGTCAGAAACAACCGGAAAAGAGCGCAACAAACTTTCGCCTACAGATATTGGAACAGTAGTAACTGACTTCTTAGTTGCGCATTTCGAGCAAATTTTAGATTACCAATTTACAGCAAAGGTCGAGGCAGAATTCGATGAAATTGCACAAGGAAACCTCAACTGGACCGACATGTTGCAATCTTTCTACGGACCTTTCCATAACCATGTTGAACAGACACTTGAACACTCAGAAAGAGCAACCGGTGAACGCGAACTTGGTATTGATCCGAAGTCACAAAGAAGAGTCATTGCAAGAATCGGGCGTTTTGGTCCAATGATTCAAATCGGCGACGAAAAAGCCGATGGGCTCAAGCCACAATTTGCTTCCTTGCAAGGCAACCAATCTATCAATAACATTACCCTAGAAGAAGCGCTCAAATTATTTGATTTACCAAGAGTTTTAGGCGAGCACAACGGCGAAGCTGTGAAGGTCAATATCGGCAGATTCGGCCCTTATGTACAAGTAGGCAAGCGTTTTAGCTCGATTCCAAAAGACGAAGATCCGCTTTCTATGAGTTTGGAACGTGCCATAGAATTAGACACACTTAAACTCGAAGAAGCTGCGAAAGCACTGATCAAAACTTTTGAGGACAGACCAGATGTGCAATTGCTGAATGGCCGCTACGGTGCCTATTTAAAAATTGGCAAAGACAACTTCAAACTTCCAAAAGATTCGCAACCAGAGACCTTGACACTTGAAGCGTGTCTTGAAATCGCTGCTAATCAAGGAACAAAAACTTCAAAAAAGCGTCCAGTTCGAAAAAAATAACTATTATTGATTGAAAAATCATATGAACGGAAGCGTCAATAAAGTAATTCTCATCGGCAATCTCGGCAAAGACCCAGATGTCCGACGCCTTGAAAATGGCTCTATCGTTGCGTCATTTCCACTAGCTACTTCTGAAATTTACACCGACAAACAAAGCGGTGAAAAGAAAGAAAACACAGATTGGCACGACATCGTATTATGGAGAGGCCTCGCTGAAGTCGCTGAAAAATACCTGCGTAAAGGCACCAAAATTTACGTCGAAGGTAAACTCAAAAAAAGATCCTGGACAGACAAGGAAGGCCATCAGCGCTATGCTACCGAAGTTGTTGGCGATGACCTCACCATCCTGACCCGACCTGACAACCAAGAACGAACGAACCCTTATGGCAATGAAGGAAAACCAAATTCACCTTCACCCATGAGCGGCTTAGCCAGTGAACCCGGAGATGATTTACCATTTTAAGTCATGACAAACACAGTAGAACCTCCCAGTCTTATCGCGTCGTTAAAGACAACCCAAGCTGGTTTTAGCGATGCAACCCTCGTTTACCTTCTCATCATTTTAGTACTCTTGGCCCTATCGGCCTTGACCTCAAGTTCAGAAAGCGCTTTCTTCTCCTTGAAGCCAAGTGACAACGCGAGCATAAAAAATTCTACAAATGCGCGCGCCAAAATGATTTTAAAGCTTTTGGCAAAACCCCAAGAACTACTCGCTACACTTTTGATTTTCAACAACTTTGTCAATGTCGGCATCGTCATTCTCTCCTCTTTTGTACTCAACGACATCTACCCCGTTAAGGAAGGTCAAGAATTAATTCGACTCTTGGTTGAGGTGGTTGGCATCACACTCGTTTTATTGCTTTTTGGAGAGGTGATTCCGAAAATTTTTGCCAACCGAAATGCCCTTGCCGTGAGCACCTGGATGTCGTATCCAATGCATTTTCTCAATCGCATTCCACCGCTTTCTTGGCTGAAATCTGCACTCGTTTGGGGAACAAATTTCATTCAAAAACTAGGGCAAAAAAATGCAACACTTGACCAAAATGAACTTGAGCAAGCATTAGCACTTACCAAACAAGAAAATGGTTCGGAGGAAGAACACAAAATTCTAGAGGGGATTGTCAAGTTTGGCAAAACAGAAGCCTCTGAAATCATGACCCCTCGCGTCGAGGTGGAAGACATCGATGCTGAAAGCGATTTTCATGTCGTCTTGAAGAAAATCATCGATGTTGGATTTTCTAGAATGCCGATTTTTTCAGAAAGCCCCGATAACATCATCGGTATTTTGTACATCAAAGACCTACTGAATCATTTGGAAAAAGACGCTGATTTTGACTGGAAATCTGTGTTGCGCAAGCCTTATTTTGTACCAGAAAACAAAAAGATCAACGACCTACTGCAAGAATTTCGCAACATGAAAATGCACATGGCTGTTGTCGTCGATGAATACGGAGGAGCCAGTGGCATTGTAACCCTCGAAGATATTCTAGAAGAAATTGTTGGCGACATTACCGATGAGTTTGATGACGCACAAATTAACTACACAAAGCAATCCGAAAACACCTTTGTTTTTGAGGGACGAACCTCATTAAACGACCTGCTCAAAATCATTGGCGAAGAACACGAAACCACTATTGAACAACATCGTGGGGAGGCTGAAACTTTAGGTGGGCTCATCATTGAAGTTGGTGGGCGCATCTTAAAAAACAATGAATTTGTGGTCATTGGCCCTTTGAAATTGATTGTTGAGTCTTCTGATAAAAAAAGAGTGAAATCTGTAAAAGTGATGATCCATGAAAATAAATAAGTCCTTGCTGTTTCTTGGTGTCGTTTTATTTGTTTTGATGGGCTGCTCCGAGACAGCTCCGATCCCAAAACCCAGCACTTACTTAAAAACAGAATTTCCAGACCATACCTACAGGCCTTATATTAGCCCAGGCGCTTATCAATTTGATTTAGCGGACCTTTATCAGCCGAAATCCTTTGATCTTGCCAAACAAAATTATTCAGTGCAAGAAATTGACCTAGGACCGCTCAATGGTACCTTATTTCTTTATTACCTGAAAATTCCGAGCAAAGACTCACTTCCTGAAATCATCAATTTTGCCAACGACAAAGTCGATGAACACAAAATCATGGCCGACAAAATTGATTTTGAACAAATTATTGCGCCTCAAAAACGGGTTTTTGGTACTTTTTTCGAGTTAAAGGGAAATGTTGCAACTAACTTTCAATTTTATTTAACGGACTCCGTACAGCATTTTGTAAGAGGTGAAGTCTTACTCAATTGTAGGCCAAATTACGACAGCCTCAGGCCGACACTACAGTACCTCAAAACCGACTTACAACAACTCATCAAGAATTTCAAATGGCGTCAGTAGGCCCCAATAGAGTTGTGATTGCTTTTGGTTCCAACCTCGGTGATCGTGAAGCATACATCCAAAAAGCCATTCAACTGCTCAACGACAAATGCGGACAAGTGCATCAGGTTTCGAGCCTGCATCAAACGGCACCTGAAGGATTTGAGTCAGCAAACCAATTTCTTAATGGTTGTTTACTCTTGAGTACCCAACTCACGCCACACCAAGTTTTAGAGGCCCTACAAGCAATCGAACTTGAACTGGGTCGTTACAAAACCAAAGACACCTATGAAGACCGTTGCATAGACCTCGACATCATTTTTTACGAGAGCTTGGTCTTGCACGATGAACGGCTGCAGATTCCACACCCAAGATACCAAGAGCGCGATTTTGTACTCAAGCCACTCATGGAACTCGATTTGAGTTTCTCGCAATGATCATGCGCTAATTTCGCTTCGTTAATTTTTCTTCCTATTTTTGTTCCATCAAAACTGATATCATGACTTTAAAGTATTTCAAGCCAGCCCTTTTCCTCGGATCCAGTGTTCTATTCATGAGCTCTTGCGATCTTGTTAAAGACATTACTTACACAGTAAATCCTAATCCGTTAGAAATGCATGCGGATTCTGTGAAGGTTTCTATTACCGTAAATGTTCCTGAGAAAGGCATCCAAAAGAAAGCAAAGGCAGAAATTACACCTAAAATTGGTAACACCGCGATCGGCACATGGTATGTCAACGGTTCTAAAGTAACCGGTAACGGCACTACCATCGATTTCAAAACAGGCGGAACCGCTACTTTTGAAGAAACCATCGCTTACACGCCAGAAATGGAAGCAGCGGATCTCGTGATTACCGGTAAACTCTACAAGCAAACCAAAGAAAAAGGAGCGCTTCCTGAAACTAAAATTGCCGATGCAACAATCATCACGCCTTATTTAGTAGACAAAACTTTCAAAGTTTTGACTGAAGAAGATGCCTTGGTGCGTCAGTTTGACAAAACAACTACTGCTACCTTTAATTTTGAAAGAGGTAAGTCAGCTATTCGTCCTGCTGAATTAAAAGATCAAGATCTTACTGCGTTAATTTCTTGGATTCAGGCTGCTCAAAGCAATCCTAAAATCAAAATTACAGGTATTGAAATTAACGGATATGCTTCTCCAGATGGGGAAGTTTCTAAAAACGATAACCTATCGTCAGATCGTACGGTTGCAGCGCGCAAAGCGTTAACTGACCTCATGAAAAAGGCAAAACTTACGGCCTACGCTGACACTTCTGCTTACCAACTTGCAAAATTTGGTGAAGACTTCGAAGGTTTCAAAAGTCAACTTGCTGCAACAGCATCTATTCCAGAAGCCGATAAAAACTTATTTATTCGCATCCTTGAAATGACCAAAGATCCTGAGCAACGCGAAAAGGACATGATCAATCTCGGAAAAGCTTACACCGAACTTGAAAGCGACGTTTTCCCAATGATTCGTCGTGCTGTTGTTGTGGTAAAATACACAGAATATGGCCTTTCTGACGACGAATTGAAAAGCGCTGTTGTCAACAATCCAAATTCCCTTTCTGTAGAAGAATTACTCTTCACAGCAGGAAAATTAACTTCTGACCTCAATCAAAAAGCTACTATCTACGGAATTGCTGCAGCCAACTACGCACAAGACCACCGCACCCACACCAACCTCGGTGCAACGCTTTTTGAACTTAACAAAACCAAAGAAGCTGCTGCTGCTTTCAAAAAAGCAAATGACCTCAAAGCAAATGCTGTAACAGATAACAACTTGGCAGCAAGCCTTATCCTTGAAGGAAATCGCGCGGCGGCTAAAAAACTCTTGCGTTCTAAAACAACTGTTTCTGGTTACAACCAAGGAATAATTGACATCATGGAAGGCAATTACAGCGCTGCTGAGAAAAACATTAGCCAAAATAGCTACAACCTTGTTCTTGCACTAGTTCTTCAAGACAAAACTGACCTCGCTAGAAAAGCTGCTGCAAACGTAAAAGAAACTGCCGAACTTGCCTATCTAAAAGCAATCATTGAAGCCAGAAGTGGAAGCAATGTTGACGCGGTTGTTGCGCCTTTGAAAATAGCGATTTCTAAAAATGCAGCTCTTAAAGCTAAAGCAGCCAAAGACCGCGAGTTCCTCAAATACATGAACGAAGCAACATTCATTGATTTAGTGAAATAAGCTTCAAATTCACATTTAAAAATCCTGAAGAAATTCAGGATTTTTTTTTGTGCGCTATTCAGCAATTAAGCCAACCTTTATCGTTAATTTTGAGACCTTAAATAAACACAAATTATGGACAGCCACGAATTTCGCAAATACGCAACCAAACATATGGGCATCAGCAGCATGTCTGTAGATCACTATATCGAATCTTCCATGACACCTTACATCATTGAAGAGCGCCCTTTAAACATGACCCAAATGGATGTCTTCTCAAGACTCATGATGGATCGCATCATTTTCTTGGGTACCGGTATCAATGACCAAGTTGCCAATATTATCAATGCACAACTTTTATTTTTGGAGTCTGTTGACGCCAAAAAAGATATTCAAATCTACTTGAATTCACCAGGCGGATCCGTTTACGCTGGTCTAGGCATCTATGACACCATGCAATATATCCGCCCTGACGTTGCCACTATTTGTACCGGTATGGCAGCATCTATGGGAGCTGTTTTACTTTGTGCAGGTGCTGAAGGCAAGCGCAGTGCACTCAAACACTCCAGAGTCATGATTCACCAACCTTTAGGTGGAGCACAAGGTCAGGCTTCTGACATCGAAATCACCGCTCGTGAAATTCAAAAACTCAAAAAAGAACTTTACGATATCATCGCCACTCATACCAAACAAGACTACGACAAAGTTTGGGCAGACTCCGACCGCGACTACTGGATGACCTCCGAAGAAGCAAAGTCTTATGGCATGGTAGACGAAGTTTTATTACGCAACCCGAAATAAGGAATGGCTAAAAAAGAAACAACTTGTTCTTTTTGTGGCTCGCCACGATCAAGCGTAAATATGCTCATTGCGGGCGTAAATGGTCACATCTGTGATTCTTGCGCAAGCCAAGCGAGCAAAATCGTACAAGAAGAATTAGCGGGAACTACAACTGCTAATCAAGGCGTACATCAAGGGCTGAACTTATTGAAACCACAAGAAATTAAGGCTCATCTTGATCAATACGTCATTGGTCAACAAGATGCTAAAAAAGTACTGTCTGTTGCCGTATACAACCACTTCAAGCGCCTCAAGCAAAAAACATCTGAAAACGAAGTAGAGATTGAGAAATCAAATGTGATGCTCGTGGGCAGAACCGGAACAGGTAAAACCTTATTGGCAAAATCCATTGCCAAACTGCTCAATGTGCCGTTCTGCATTGCAGATGCTACCGTACTCACCGAGGCCGGTTATGTAGGCGAAGACGTTGAAAGCATTTTATCTCGTTTGTTGCAAGCTGCCGATTACAACGTTGAAAGCGCCCAAATGGGGATTGTTTTCATTGACGAAGTCGATAAAATTGCCCGTAAAAACGATAACCCAAGCATTACCCGTGATGTTTCTGGCGAAGGTGTTCAACAAGCTTTATTAAAGTTACTTGAAGGCGCAACGGTCAATGTGCCACCGCAAGGAGGACGCAAACACCCAGAGCAGAAAATGATTTCAATTGACACCAAAAACATCCTCTTTATTTGTGGAGGAGCTTTTGATGGCATCGAGAAACTCATCGCCAATCGCGTGAACCGTCAGACCATTGGTTTTTCTTCAGAACACGACCAAAGCATAGAGCAAGACTCTTTGCTTAAATACATTTCGCCTACAGATGTCAGGTCTTTTGGTCTTATTCCAGAACTCATTGGTCGCTTCCCAGTACTCACTTATCTAGAGCCACTCAAAGAAGCCGACCTCAAAAGAATTTTAACAGAACCGAAAAACGCATTGGTCAAACAATACACCAAGCTTTTTGATATGGACAGCGTCAAGCTCGAACTCGATCAAGAGGTCCTTGACTTTATTGTTCAAAAGGCCATGGAATTTGGTTTGGGTGCGCGTGGCCTTCGCTCTATCTGTGAAGCCATCCTCACTGATGCCATGTTCGAATTGCCTGGTTCAAACAAAAAATCTTTACACGTTAATTTAGAATACGCTACCCAACAATTTAGCAAATCAAAAATAGCAACACTTAAAGTTGCATAAGCATTTGTAGTTTCTGACTTATTTGTAATTTTGCTAATTGTAAAAATGACACTATGAAAACCCTACAGTTCAGAGAAGCCTTAAGAGAAGCCATGTCCGAAGAAATGCGTCGCGATGAAAACGTATTTTTACTCGGAGAAGAAGTTGCCGAATACAATGGTGCCTACAAGGTATCTCAAGGCATGCTCGATGAATTTGGACCAAAGCGCGTGATTGATACACCAATTGCCGAACTCGGTTTTTCGGGTATTGCTGTTGGTGCTGCCATGAATGGCCTTCGCCCAATTGTAGAATTCATGACCTGGAACTTCGCCATTTTAGCAGCTGACCAAATCATCAACTCGGCAGCCAAAATGCTTCAGATGTCAGGTGGCCAATATGGTTGTCCGATCGTATTTCGCGGCGGAAACGGAACTGCAGGTCAGTTAGCCGCTACGCACTCACAAAGTTTTGAAGCATTTTATGCCCACGTACCAGGCCTAAAAGTAATTACACCTTCAAATCCAGCAGATGCCAAAGGCTTATTAAAAGCCGCTATCCGCGACAACGACCCCGTTGTTTTCTTAGAGTCTGAGAAAATGTACGGAGACAAAGGAGAAGTTCCTGAAGGGGAATACATCATTCCAATCGGAGTTGCCGATGTCAAAAGAAAAGGTACAGATATCACATTGGTAACTTTTGGTAAAATCATCAAAGTTGCACAAGAAGCAGCTGAAGTGCTTGCCAAAGAAAACATCAGCGTTGAAATCATCGATTTACGTACCATTCGTCCGCTAGACTACGGAACCGTTGTCGAATCTATTAAGAAAACAAACCGTTGTATAGTTGTTGAAGAATCTTGGCCTTTGGCAAGTATTTCTTCTGAAATCGCATATCACCTACAACGCTATGCTTTTGATTACCTCGACGCACCTGTTCAACGCGTAACCCAAACCGATACACCGTTTGCCTTCTCACCAACGCTCATCGACGAAGCTTTACCAAATGTTGAGCGCATCGTGAAGGCCGTAAAAGCAACATTGTACAGATAACAAGAATTTACTTTTCGTTGAAAAGGAATCTCGATGAGATTCCTTTTTTTTTGAAAATCAAGCAATAAAAAGCCGAATATTTTTCAAACGCTCTTGGTTTATAAAAATAAATAGTTATCTTTGCACCCCTCAAAGTGCGTTTGGGGGTTATTATTTATTATATAAAAACAAGAGTATTTTATGCCAACTATTCAACAATTAGTTCGCAAAGGAAGAACTGCGGTAGTGAAGAAAAGTAAGTCTGCTGCGCTTGATTCATGTCCACAACGCAAAGGTGTTTGCGTTCGTGTGTACACGACAACTCCTAAAAAGCCGAACTCGGCCATGCGAAAGGTAGCGCGTGTACGTTTGACCAATGGAAAAGAAGTCAACGCTTACATCGGTGGTGAAGGCCACAATCTTCAAGAACACTCATTAGTACTTGTGCGAGGA
>JAURHO010000049.1 GCA_030833265.1 Crocinitomicaceae bacterium
CTTTGCCGTGTTTTCTGCGCCAAAATTTTCCGGCAAGCAATACTTGTATAGCGAGTAGGCTCGGCAAGAGCAATAATAAAAGTTGAGGCGAGTAGGGGTCTTGGTATTTGAATACGTAGAAATAGAGCCCAACCTGTATTAAAATAAGCCCTAACAAAGAGATTTTACTCCAGCTCGGATCCGCTTTGCTAAAAAATCCCATTACGCTGATGGCGCAAATAAATGGGAATAGGAAGAGCTGGGTGCCCCAATTGAGAAAATCCCAGTTGAACAAATTCCAAACACTAAAAAGTGATATTGACGCTGAAACCAGGGCAATTGCCCCAAAAAACTGCGGGCTCTTTCTTAACATAGGTGTTTTCTTCTTGAAAATTCAGTTGCGCACACAAGGTGCCAAAGCGCGCGTGCACCCACATTGGCATCCCAATCGCCAGTTTCGCCAGGTGCTACTTCATTGAGGTCAAAACCAATGATCTGGCGGCCACTTTTAACTACCTCGAAAAGTAAATAAGCCACTTCTTGCAGTTCAAAACCTCCAGCCACCGGTGTGCCTGTATGCGGACATAATTCTGGTTTTAAGCCGTCGATGTCAAAAGAAATGTAAACCTTTTGCGGCAATGTAGCGATGATTTTTTGGCATTGTTCAGCCCAAGTTTTACCTTGGTATTGTTCGTTTTTAAGTGCCCAATCGTAAAAAGTGGTGATTTTGTCATGAGCAGCGGAAAGTTCAACTTCTCTTTCAGAAACATCGCGGATGCCCACTTGTGTGAGCTGCGAGAGGTTTTTGAGTTGATGAACGGCATTGTGCATGATGCTGGCGTGGGACTGGGTAAAACCTTCATAGGCGTCGCGTAGGTCGGCGTGGGCATCAATTTGTAAAATCCCGTAATCTGAATGGTGTGCGTTTAGCGCTTGTAAAAGACCGAGCGGCGTAGAGTGTTCGCCACCTAAAACACACGGTATTTTACCAGCCTGAAGTAACTGAGTACAGCGCTCAAATAAATTATCGCGCAGTGCTTGATGGGCATCATTAATGGCTTCTAAAACGTGTCCAAACTGTTTTTGCGCCAATTCTTCGCCGTGCTCTTCTAAAAAGGAGATGTAATCGATGCCTTGTGCACAAAGGTGCTCATTGATGTCAAGCCATTCTTGCGAAACGGGAGACATATAGACTTTGGTGTCATATGCTTTCTCGAGTTCGGGATGAAAGAAGTCTAGTTGGGTTGAAGCGTCAAGGATGGCTTGGGGCCCTTTACTAGTGCCTTTTCCATAGGAGGCAGTGGCGTCCCAAGGAACCGGTACGATGACAAGATCAGCTTCTTGTTCGGTATATGGAAAACCAAAAATATTGCCGTTGGCGATTCCGACTCCGTTAGGATCAAATGTGGACATATTAGTTTTTTTGATAAGCGTCTACTGCTTTGCGCACAGAGCCGTGTTTGATTAAAAGTTCTTTTGCTATTTGCTGATCCAGACCCAAGGCCTCGGCAACCATTTTTGCACCGCGTTCAACAAGTTTGTCATTGCTCAATTGCATGTCAACCATTTTGTTGCCCTTGACATGACCAAGTTTGATCATTAAGCTCGTGGAAATCATATTGAGCACTAATTTTTGCGCCGTACCTGACTTCATGCGCGTGCTGCCCGTTACAAATTCAGGCCCGACAATTGGGGCCATCGCATGCTGAGCAACTGCTGCTAGCGCAGAGCCCGGATTACACGTGATGCCGGCGGTGAGTAAACCCGCTTGGTTGGCCGCCTCAAGAGCTCCAAGTACATAAGGGGTTGAGCCAGATGCAGCGATACCAACAATGGTATCAAGAGTTGTGGGTTGATGTTCAAGGATGTCTTTCCAACCTTGTTCGGTGTCATCTTCAGCAAATTCGACTGCTTTTCGGATGGCACTATCACCACCTGCGATGAGTCCGATGACACGACCATGTGCCACACCAAAAGTTGGAGGGCACTCACTGGCATCAACAATACCAAGGCGTCCGCTGGTACCGGCGCCAATATAAAAAAGGCGACCACCTTGTTGCATGCGCTCAAAGCAAGCATCGACAAAGGCACTTATTTGCGGAATCACGAGGGCAACAGCATGGGCAACTTGTTGATCCTGCTCATTGATGCCGTTGAGCAATTCAAGTGTGGACATTTGGTCCAGTTGCTCATAGACCGAGCTGGCTTCTGTAATTTTTTCCATTAGTATAAAAATACTTGAGAATCTGTGGCAGTAAATTGGACGTCTACGTGGTTTTTGAGTGTGGTAGACAAACTCAATCCGGCGAAGTCGGTTTTGATGGGATAACGACGGTGCTGACGATCAATGAGCACCACCGTTTTAATTGTTTTAGTGGCTTGTTCTAAAAACTTCATGAGTGCATATTGCATCGTTTTGCCGCTATTTATTACATCATCGACCAAAACGATATAGCCATTTTTGAGTGTTTTTTGTTCGATGCTAAAGGTAATTGGGTCATTCCAAGGCTCATCTTTGTTGAGCTGGATTTCAAAACAATGAATTTTCATATCGCTGTTGGCGCGCAGTGTTTCACTGAGTTTTTGAGCCAATATGAAACCATTACCAGCAATTCCGCCAATAAAAACTTCTTGCTGATCAAAGGTTGCCTCTAAGAGTTGGTGCCCAAGGCGAACGATTTTTTGCTGAATTTGCTGGTTATCGAGGATTTGTTGCATGGAACAAAGATAAACAATCATAAAAAAGGCCGCTCCAAGAGCGGCCTTTTTTTCGAAAGTGTATAAAACTTATTGTTTGACAATTTTTGTCAAGGATCCATTCACATTTAAGAAGTAGATGCCTGGTGCAAAATTGGTCATTGATAACGTAGGTTCTGTACCTTGAAGAATGGTCGTTCCGGCAGCGTCAGTCAAAGCATAAGAAGTTGTTGACGCTAGGCCACTGATTTGAATTTGATCGGTACATGGGTTTGGATATACCGAAACATTAGACGCAAGTTCGGCAATGCCAACTGAAGCGCGCAAGTCAAATACGATTGTGCCAGGTGATACACCAGTATTGAATTGGGTGAGCTCGGTATTGTTTGGAGAGAAAATAAAGACTTTACCGGTGGTTGAAAAATCGGTGCTTGAGGCATAAAGATTTCCTGAAACAGGATCTTGTGCTAGGTCATAGAAATTTTCGGTGATCCCGTTAACAGGACCTTCATAAGCCATGTTTAATAAGCTGTAATCGTGGAGGGTGTTCTCCATGGAAATTTGGTAGACCAGTTTGTCGTCGCGTAAAGCTGAAGTACCACAGCCAGCCACCGCATTTACTACGTTTTGTGTATTGACGGTTCCGTTGAGTGCAATTTTAGAAACAGAGGTGCCAGTCCAGTCTTTGTTGTTAACGGTAACCAATTCATTGTTGTACAACAAAAGGTTGTCTGGGTTTTTGCCTTCGGGGCCGAGGTCGATCTCATTGCCATATTGCAGCGTATTGAGATTCAGTTGTCCGATGAGGCCTTTCTCATTTCCCCACTCATAAGCGTTATTGACAGCAATATACGCGATGTCGTTCACGACAACAATGTTTTGAGTGGCCCATTTTGGCCCAACTGTGGTGTCTAATGCCGCAAGCAATTGCATGGAGTTTTTATCGAAAACTTGTAGGTAAGAATCAAATGTTTGAAGGTATTCGCCGCGGGTTGCAATCAATTTATCTCCGGCAATAGCAAGGTTTCTTACACCTGTTAATGTGGCACTTGCTACTTCTTGATGCGTATTGAGGTCGTACTTGTAGATTTTAGTATCTGCAGCCACATAATAGAAGTTGCCGTCAATCACGATATCTGAACTAAAGCGCTGTCCGTCAAGGGTATCAACAACTACATAAGTTTGTGTTGATGGATTGTAGGTGCCGATGGTTGCAGGTTCAATAATGGCGTTGGTTTGAAAGTCAAAAAAACCTTCGTTGGCAATGAGTACTTGATGCACGTATTGTTGGGCATACAAGCTGGCACTGGTGAGTGCGGCGAAAATAAATAATCCTTTTTTCATGTTTGTTAAGCATTTAAAATTAAACAATGACATGGAAAAAAGTGGTGCGGCAAGGCCCAAAAAGAGAGCCCGGCGATACCGACTTTAATCTGAAGTCTTCACGCTGTTCTAAGGCAAGTCTTCTGGCTCGTGTCCGTTTCAATTCGTCTTCCCGATTGCTCAGTGACCTTTTGAATTGCATTTTAGACACTTACAGCTGCAGATACAGCTCCGGAATTGCACCGGATTCCTTATTAAGCTTGACAAGCAAACACCTAAGAACGCAACAAAGATAATCAAAATAGAAGTCTGTGTCTAATAAAGAACGGAAAGTCTAATATGTTGCGGTTTTTTGTTCAATTCAAAAAGAGTTCCTATCTTTGCACCCGTATTGATCAAGGTGATCAGTCTACATAATAATCATTTACACAAATATTAGCATGTATTTAGATTCAGCAAAGAAGAAAGAAATCTTCGCAAAACACGGCGGTTCTGAAACCAACACTGGTTCAACAGAAGGCCAAATCGCATTGTTTACATTCCGCATCAGTCACTTGACTGAGCACCTTAAGAAGAATCGCAAAGACTACGGTACACAGCGCGCACTTCAACTTTTGGTTGGTAAGCGTCGTAGCCTCTTAGATTACCTTAAGGCAAACGATATCGAGAAATACCGTGCATTGATTAAAGAATTAGGGCTTCGTCGCTAATCTTTTTATCAAGCATAGCAAATTTATTGGGAGAGGGGGCTTCGATTACATCGAAAGCCCCCTCTTTGTTTAAAAGTTAGTAAATAAAAAAAGATGAATATAGGTACAAGAAAGTCAATTATGACCGGCGGCAAGGAGATCCTTGTAGAGACTGGTAAGTTGGCAAAACAGGCCGATGGGTCTGTAGTGGTTCGCATGGGCGATACCATGTTGCTTGCAACTGTTGTTGCGGCAAAAGAAGCAAAAGAAGGTGTAGATTTTCTTCCACTTACGGTAGATTACCGTGAGAAATATGCGGCTGCAGGTCGTTTCCCTGGCGGATTCTTCCGTCGTGAGGCACGTCCTTCAGAAACAGAAATTCTCGTGATGCGTTTGGTTGACCGCGCCTTGCGTCCACTTTTCCCAGACGATTACCATGCTGAGGTGCAATTGATGATTCAATTGTTGTCTTATGATGGCGTCAATAACCCAGATGCTTTATGTGGTTTAGCTGCTTCAGCAGCAATCGCAGTTTCTGACATCCCATTCAATGGCCCAATGTCAGAAGTAAGAGTATGTCGTGTAAATGGTGAATACATCATCAACCCTACAATGGCAGAAATTGCTCAATCTGATATCGACGTTATGGTTGCTGGTACTGCAAAAGACGTCAACATGGTTGAAGGTGAGATGAAAGAAGTTTCTGAAGCTGACATGGTTGAAGTCATTAAATTGGCACATGCAGCGATCATCGAACAATGTAATTTCCAATTAGAACTTGCAGCTGAAATTCCAACGGCGAATCCTAAAAGAGAATATTGCCACGAAACTCATGACGAAGCGGTTAGAGCGCGCGTTTATGAATTGGCAATGGAAAAATGTAAAGATGTCGCTCGTATGGGATTGGCTAACAAGTCAAAACGTACAGAGTTATTCGACGCTATTAAAGACGAAGTGAAAGCATCTTTCTCGGAAGAAGAATTAGCTGAAGCAGCGAAATTCATTTCTCCTTACTTCTCTGAAGTGAAGAAAAAAGCGGTTCGTTGGGTCATGCTCAATGAGCGCAAGCGTTTGGATGGTCGTAACTTCGATGAAATCCGTCCAATCTGGGCTGAAGTAGATTACTTGCCAATGGTACACGGTTCAGCTGTATTCACAAGAGGGGAAACACAATCAATCACAACCCTTACTTTAGGTGGTAAAATGGATGAGCAGCTCATCGACGGCGCTACATTCCAAGGAACTGAAAAATTCTTATTACACTATAACTTCCCACCATTCTCCACAGGTGAAGCAAGACCATTACGCGGTACTTCACGTCGTGAAATTGGTCACGGAAATTTGGCGCTTCGTGCACTTAAGCCAGTGATGCCAGACGATTACGCCTATGCAGTGCGTTTGGTTTCTGATATCCTCGAATCAAATGGTTCGTCTTCAATGGCAACTGTTTGTGCGGGTACATTAGCATTAATGGATGGTGGTGTGCCAATCAAGGCACCTGTATCCGGAATTGCGATGGGCTTGGTAGCTGACGAAGGTAAATTTGCAGTCTTATCTGATATCCTTGGTGATGAAGATCACTTAGGGGACATGGACTTCAAAATTACGGGTACAGCAAACGGAATCACCGCTTGTCAAATGGATATCAAGGTAGATGGTTTACCATACGAAATCTTGATGCAAGCACTTGAGCAAGCTCGTGCAGGTCGTTTACACATTTTAGGTAAAATCACCGAAACCATTGCAGCGCCAAACACTGAAATGAAGCCACAAACACCGCGTTTGGAAGCATTCAATGTGCCTAACGAAATGATCGGTGCGATCATCGGACCTGGAGGAAAAATCATTCAAGGTCTTCAGAAAGAAACCAAAACAACCATCACCATTGAAGAATTACCTACAGGTGAAGGTCGTGTTCAAATTCTTTCAAATAACGGCGACGACATGGCAGAAGCAATTCGCTTGATTCGTCAGATTGCATTCCCACCACAAGTTGAAGATGGAGCTACTTACGAAGGTAAAGTGAAATCAGTGAAAGATTTCGGTTGTTTCGTTGAAATCGTACCGGGTACAGATGGCCTCATCCACATCTCTGAATTTGCTTGGGAAAAAACAGCAAAAATGGAAGATGTTGTGAAAGAAGGCGAAGTGCTTACTTTCAAAGTCATTGGTAAAGATCCAAAGACTAAGAAATGGAAATTGTCTCGCAAAGTGTTGTTGCCACGTCCAGAGCGCCCAGCGCCAGAACAAGCTTCAGCAGAATAAGCAGCATCAAAATAAAAGTGAAAAGGCGGGGAAACCCGCCTTTTTCTTTGATAAGTATTTGCTAGTTTACAGTATATTAACTTACAAAATTGTAATTTTACAGCTCAAAATTATTTTTATGAAAAAAGGACTACTTTTTATGCTTACTGTGCTCAGCCTCAATGCCTTCGCACAAGCATTTGAATCTTTTAATTTTACAAGTGCTGCTAACGCCAATGGCTGGGCCACACATAGCGGAACTGCTGCAGAAATTGTACCATTAACAACAGCTTCGCAATCGGGAAATAGCCTTAGCTACCCAGGTTTACAAACTTCAGTTGGTAACAGAATAGCCTTAGCTAATACTGGTACGGAAGATATCAATAAGCCTTTTACTACAACTGGAACCTCAGGTTATTTTTCTTTTTTAATTAACGTTACAAATACTACTGGTTTGACTGCGACAGGTGGTTATTTTATTGGTTTTGGTGGTACTGCCGGTGCATCAGTTACTATTTATTTTCCTCGTTTATTTATTAAAACAGGTACAGCAGCCAATACGTTTCAATTGGGTATTCTGAATACAACGGGTGGTACGGGTGCTGTTGCTACTTATATTAGCACAGACTTCAATATCGGAACCACCTATCTTGTTGTTGCCAAAGCGGCTGCACCAGCAGCGGCCGGAGTAATTACAGCATCATTGTGGGTCAATCCTATTCCGGGGGCAGCCGAACCTACACCCTCTGTGACTAACTCCGGAGGAACGAGTACCTGGCCAACCAATGGCATCCAGTCCGTCTTTTTGCGTCAAGCAACCGGGACAGGAAATTATGAAATCGACGAAATTCGTGCAGGGTCAACTTGGGCTTCAGTAACACCGGGTGCTGCTGCATCTTGTGTTACCTACAACACTATCTCAGCAATGGCTTGTAACAGCTATACCTTGAACAACCAAACTTATACAACCTCAGGTACTTTTATTCAAACTTTACCAAATGCCAATACGGCTGGTTGTGACTCCATTATTAACCTCAACTTAATGATTCACAATTCCACAACCTCGACACAAAATGTTACTTATTGTGGCCCTTACACCTTGAATGGTCAGACCTACACTACATCTGGTACTTATACACAGAATTTACAAAATGTACATGGTTGTGACAGCACCCTTACCTTGAACCTTAATTTGGTGGGTTCTTTAACTTTTTATCAAGATTTAGACAACGACGGCTATGGAAACGCTGCTGTTAGCCAATCAGGATGTACTCCAATTGCTGGTTATGTTACCAATTCCACTGATTGCAACGACAACAATAATCAAATCCACCCAGGTGCTGTTGATGTACCAGGAAATGGCATTGACGAAGATTGCAATGGTTTTGACGCGCCACTCCAAATGGGGATTTATCAATTTGCGGCTACTGTAGATTGTGCGACCCAAGATGTTGCTGCAACAACTACCGGTACTAATTTTACGTTTTCAAACTTCGAAGCGCAAGGAACTTCTTGTGCAGCAGGTGGAGGCGTCTTTAACCGCAGTGGTTGGAATACCACAGCAATTCTTGATCTCAATCAATACAATCAGTTTACGGTTTCAGGTGTCAATTGCACCAATCTAAACTTGAGTAAACTAGCACTCAATCAACGCACGAGTACTACTGGTGGGACGCCAACCATTTTCGTGCGCTCTAGCCTTGATAACTACGCAACTGATATTGATACACTAGCTTCGGGTTGGAATGGCAATGTTCCTTTTGCTGATACAATTATATTACCAGCAGCATTTTCAAACGTTGCTTCTGTTACTTTCCGTTTTTACGTGATCAACCAAGCCACTACCACATCAACCTTGCGCATGGACAACGTCTCTGTTTGGGGTAACACAATCTCAATTTCACCGACCTTATTTTACGCAGATCAAGATGGTGATGGTTTTGGTAATGCCAATATGGATACCTTGTTGTGTAATGCACCAGCAGGATACGTAGCAAACAATACAGACTGTAACGATGCAGATGCTTTAGTCAATCCAACAACAATCTGGTACCAAGATTTAGACAACGATCAAATCGGCAACACCAATGTTACGCAAACTGCTTGTATCCAACCAACTGGTTATGTGCTCGCAAATGGCGATTGCAATGACAATGATGCCAACATTACCGCCCCTGTGATGTATTACACAGACAACGATCAAGACGGATTCGGCGATGAAGCATCAGGAACGTTGTTTTGTCAGGCACCTGTTAACCTAATTGCTATTGGCGGCGATTGCGATGACAACAACAGTGCAATTAACCCGAATGCAACTGAGGTTTGTGATGGCATCGACAACAACTGTAATGGTCAACAAGACGAAGGGCTCACTTTCTTGAACTACTATTTTGATGGTGACAGCGATGGCTTTGGAATTGGTAACCCAACGGTTTCTTGTTCGCCAATTGCTGGTTATGCGACTCAAAATGGTGACTGCGACGACAGCAATAATACTGTTTATCCTGGCGCTACAGATACTGAAGGCAATGGTATTGACGAAAACTGTGATGGAGTTGACGGAAACTTATCCATCGAAAACTTGGCTTTTGAAAGTTCAATTGCACCAAACCCTAGTGCTGGTATTTTTGAAGTTCAATTAAATACGGCCATCAGTTTGGAAGTATTGGTTTTAGATTTAAACGGAAAGGTTCAAGCTACTTTTTCTAGTAATTCGAAAACCATTAACCTAGATTTAACGCAATTAAATCCCGGAACTTATTTCTTAAACTTGGTAAGCGATAGCTATCAAACGACTCATCGTCTTGTGAAGCTATAAGCTTGCAACAATTCGTACCAACAGACGTCCTTTATAAAGCCACCTTCGGGTGGCTTTTTTGTTCGTGTTTATTTGTAATTTTATATAAAAGTAATTCTATGAAAAAACTACTGCTCCTTTTTTTACCCTTAAGCACTTTTGCACAGTATTTCCAACAAGATGTTTCTTATCAAATTGAAGTCAAGCTAGACGATAAAAAACACGAACTTACAGGGTTTGAAACCTTGGTGTATAAAAATAATTCGCCGCAAACCCTAGAGGTTTTATACATGCACGTATGGCCAAATGCCTATAAAAATGCTGAAACAGCGCTGGCCAAGCAGCTAAAGCGCACTGAAAAAGATAAAATTGGGCTTGCAAAACCAGAAGATTTAGGTTCAATTGATGCGCTCGATTTCAAAATTGATGGGCAAAATGTCAAGTGGGAGTTCACACCCGAGCACCAAGATATCGTCTTGATCCATCTACCAAAAGCACTTGCATCAGGTGCGAGTCTTACTTTAACCACTCCCTTTAAAGTTAAAATTCCATCAGGTTCGATTTCTAGAATGGGACATATCGGCCAATCTTATCAAATTACGCAATGGTACCCGAAGCCAGCTGTATTCGATCAAAATGGTTGGAACCAAATGCCTTACCTAAATCAAGGAGAATTTTATTCTGAATATGGCAATTTTGATGTGCAAATTACGGTGCCTTCAAATTACGTAGTTGGCGCAACCGGCGAGTTGCAAACCGCCTCTGAAATAGAGTTCTTGAACAAGCGTGTCGATGAATCTAAGAAAAAACTAGAGCGTTTAGTTGCCCAAGCTGAGGATCAAAAAGCCGCGAGTTCTTTTCCTGAATCTGCCACTACTTGGAAAACGATTCGCTATACCCAAGATCGCGTGCATGATTTTGCTTGGTTTGCCGATAAGCGCTTCTTAGTTCTCAAAGGTGAGGTGACTTTACCTCATTCAAAAGAAACCGTAACAACTTGGGCCATGTTTACACCTCAGAATGCGAAGCTTTGGGCCAATTCACTCGAATACATCCACGACGGCACTTACTATTACTCATTATGGAATGGAGATTACCCTTACAAGCATGTAACCGCCATTGACGGAACCATCAGTGCGGGTGGAGGCATGGAATACCCGATGATTACAGTTATCGGGAATGCAAGCAGCAAAGAAGAACTCGAGGTTGTGATTGTACACGAGGTAGGGCACAACTGGTTCTACGGAATTTTGGGCTCTAATGAGCGCGTTCACGGCTGGATGGACGAAGGCCTCAATACACTCAATGAAATGCGTTATGTCCAAACTAAATACCCAGACAACACGCGTTTTTCCGATATGGTGTTGGGTGGCCGTTTTCACCTCAATGACCTCGATCACCATGATTCTGGAGACATC
>JAURHO010000004.1 GCA_030833265.1 Crocinitomicaceae bacterium
TTATCAAACGAGGTTTTGAAAATAAACGGAACGCCAATTTCATAAAGAGGGTAATTGTAACCGCCAGGAGCTTTCCCTGCCTTAGAATCGAGGTCAAGGTGCCCAAGCTCGTCCATTTTTTGTAAACACGCACCAAAATACGGATCAATTTTGTTGAAGAGCTTGATGGTTCCGGCTAACATTTGTTGGCCGTTTTCAAAAGGTTTCAAGGCAGGCTTTCCTTCGGGGTCTACGTCGAGGTCCCAGGGTTTAAATTGCGTTTTGCCTAATTGGTCCAGTTTGGCTTGCTGTATTTGCTTAACGAGCGGAACAATGTGCTCCTTGATGGCTTCATGAAAAGCAAAGCAATCTGCTTTGGTGTAGTCAAAACGACCCATCTCTACAAACTTGTAGTCGCGGTAGTTTTCAAAACCAGCATTCTTGGCCAGTTGTGTTCTTTTTTCAATGAGGGAGCTGTAAAGAGCGTCTAGTTTTTCGCGGTCTTGGCGGCGGCGAGTTACTATTTTTTCGAAAATAGTTTGGCGCAAGCTTTCATTTTGATCCTTGAGCAGCAAAGCCGCTTGTTGCATCGTGAGCTCTTTGCCTTCGTGTTCGATCGTTTGGGCTGCGCTGATGGCGCCAAACTGCTGCGCTTCTTCGTTCAAGGCAGCTTCAATGCTGATGTTTTCTTCTCTGAATAGTGCAAGCGCACTGCGTACGGCTCTGAAATAAATTTGATGTGCAGCGTCTTGTCTTTCTTCGAGATAAGGCAAGGCCACCAATTTTTTATTGAGTTGATCTTCAAGCGGTGCTAATTCAGGCTGAATTTGACTCACAAAAAGGTTGTAGCGTTCGCGGAGCTGTTCATCTTGGGTGTTGATGCTCATGCGGATATAACGCCATGCTAAATCTTCTTCAAGTACTGCATCGAGCTCTGAGCGGTCTTTCAGCCACTTATCAAAGTCAGCTAAAGAAGATATTTGCCGCTCGAGGAGGTCTTTAAAATAAGGCTCGAGTACCTGGAAATCAGTAATGGCCAAGTTTTCTGGAAGAAATTGGCGCGCTTGTTTTTCAATAATCATGTTATTTACCTCTAGAAGAACCGGTTTTAACCGCTGTAGGTTTTTTAGGTGCAGCTGGTTTGGCTGCTTTTGGGCCTGCACTTGCCGCAGGCGCTTTCTTTTTAGGGGCTTCAGCTTTTGGTGCTTTAACTTCTTTGGCTGCTTCGGCTGTTTCTTCAGCTTTAGCTGCTTCAAAAGAACCAGCTTTGATCAGTAAGTTATACCACTGAAATAATTTGCGAACATCAGACGGATACACGCGGTCTTGATCCCAGTTTGGTAAAAATTGTGCCATAGCCGCTTCAAGTTCTTTCATGTCGGCTTTGTGAGAAGGCCCTTCAGTTGGGTAAAGTGCCAACATTTTTTCAAAAATGTCTGTCAATTTCACATCTTCCTCGTAGGTAAAGACACTGATGTCATCAAGGGTAGAAATACGTTCTGTCGCATAGGCTGGGAAACGTTTTTTGTCGATCATAGATTCTACGATAACGCTGTTTTTTCCTTGAGCGATAACTTTGAAGAGACCTGGTCTTCCTGAAATGGCGATGATTCCGTTGAGTTGCATAGTTGATTTTCTGATTTAAAAGTTCCCAAAAATAGAAAAATAACGTTTACCAAACGCTGAGGTGTTCTAATTTAGGATGAGCTGTTGCCTGGCAAGAATGGCTCCGTTAGTAAGCAATTGGATATAATAACATCCTTGCGGATAATTTAAGGTCTCACTTTTATAAAATTCGGTATTGAAGTTTGCTGATCGGTACAGCAATTTTCCGTCAAGGGTAAGTAGCTCAAAGTACCTTTCTTGTTGATTCGGATTGGGGTAATATAAATTCAAAGCAGCCGCACTCGGATTCGGATATACAAATAGACCTTTGTCTGCGCAAGTCGGAATTACGTTTGGTGCCGGGAAGCGAATTTTCCAAAGTACCCCATTGTTTTCTATGATATATAGGCTGTTGCCTACTTGTTCGGCGTCTACCGGTAGGTAAAAGCCAGTTGCTACGTTGCTTGTTTGTATGGCGTAGTCATTGTTGAGGCTGTCAAAATACAGGTTCATCATGACCAATTCTCTGGAAGGATCTACAAAAGGGCATGGCGAACCCCAAGGTGAAATTGGACTAAAACCCGTGCTGTCGCCACCCGGCATAAAACTCATGACAAAAGCTTTGCCACTGTAAACCGAACCGAGTGCTTTGTTTTTGTCGATGACCAAACCTAGCGGTGAACGATGCGGCGTAAATGTTTTAATTGGAATGCCACTTTCACTGCTTTTTTCAATATTGCCGGTGGCCTCATTTTTATAATAATCAGCGGCATTGCCGTAATTGCTAATGGGCTCTGTAAATTCAAGACCGCTAGGGATGGGTGGAAAGCTTGGGTCCGCATTGAAATGACCAGCAAGAAAAGCGGAATTATGAGGGTTAATAAGTGGGTCTTGGCTTGCGTTGTAATTTGGATTCGTTAAAGGGTTCAGATTGCCGCCAATTCGCCAAGGGAAACCGTAATGCTTTCCTTCTTGTATCCAGTTGAGTTCTTCAGGGTCATCGCGTTCGCCTGCATTATCGATAGCGAATAAATGACCTTGTGCATTCCAGGCCATATCGTATGCGTTCCGAGTTCCTTTTGCAAAAACATAACCGCAGGTATCGAGAAAGGTAGAATCGTTGTAGAGAAAGATGTTTTCGGCAGCAATTGGAATGCGAAATATTTTACTAGTCAAGGCTTGTTCACGCAAGCCAGGAAAAGCACCATTATTGGTCTGAACTTCACCAAACGAGGTCCGAGAACCACTAGAGAAGTATAAAAATTGCTTTTGTGGGTCAATAGTGAGCCCAGTAAAACCGTGATCGCCACTAGGGCCTGAGGTAGGGTAGGCTTCAGTGCTCAAAACGGTGTTCCAAATGCGCGTGCCATCGGGCTGCAAAACACCTTTCATGATTAGGCCAATGCCAGTTGTCGAATACCAAATATTTCCGGAAAGAAAAAGGGTACTGTCCATAAAGCACATACCTTGTAAGCGGGTGAGGCTGTGGTCTTGGCTCGTAAAGCGCAAAGAATCGGTTTGAGCTGCTTCAAAGACTTCGTAAATATTGCCATTCGAGCCACAATAGAACAAGTGTTTGGAAATCGGGTCTAGTGCTAATTTAGAGGCCCAAGGTTTGGCGAGTAGAATGGAATCTACAGAAATATCGTTAGTGAGCGCCTGAACGCGTTGTGCATGAAGTATTTGCGTTGAAAACAACGCGAAACAAAATAAAAGTAGTGTAGGACAGCAAATTTTCACTTTTTGAAATTACAATTATTTCTGAAATTGGGCTTCGGATCTGCCTGAACTTCATGGTCTTTTATGATTTTTTAACACTACTAATCAACTTATTAACAATAAATCCCTATAATCTATGTACCTTTGCACCTAATTTTAAAAAGAATACATGACATTTGAAGAACTGGGATTGAGGCGAGAGGTGCTGAAGTCGTTGACAGAATTGGGTTTTGAAGCACCGACCCCCATCCAGGAACAAGCAATTCCCTATCTATTAGGAGAAGATTGCGATTTTGTCGGTCTGGCGCAGACCGGTACAGGAAAAACGGCCGCATTCGGTTTGCCGTTAATTAATAACATTGATAACGCAGCACGCCTGCCACAAGGGGTCATTATTTGCCCTACCCGCGAGCTCTGCCTTCAGATTACCAAAGACTTAAATGTTTTTGCCAAGTATCTCGACGGCAATATCACAGCAGTGTACGGCGGAACCGATATCCGTACGCAAATTTCCAACGTTAAGAAAGGAACATCTATAGTTGTGGCAACACCAGGTCGTTTGGTCGATCTCATCAACCGCAAAGTTGTGCAGTTGGGGCAAGTTAAATACGTCATCCTCGATGAGGCCGATGAAATGCTCAATATGGGCTTCAAGGAAGACATCGATATGATCCTTGATCAAACCCCAATTGACAAAAATGTTTGGTTGTTTTCAGCAACCATGCCTACAGAAGTAGCGCGTATTGCACGTACCTACATGACTGATCCTTTAGAAGTATCAATTGGTCACAAAAATCAAAGTAACGAGAACATCGAACACATCTACTACAGTGTGAAAGAACGCGACCGTTATGATGCAGTCAAAAGACTCATTGATTTCAACCCTACTATTTACGGTCTCATTTTCTGTAGAACCAAAAATGAAACGGCAACTGTTGCCATGAAATTGGCCCGCGATGGTTACAACGCAGAACCTCTGCACGGTGACCTCACCCAAGCCATGCGCGACCGCGTGATGGAACGTTTCCGTTCTAAAGAACTACAGATTTTGGTAGCCACTGACGTTGCTGCTCGTGGTCTTGATATCAACAATATCACCCATGTCATCAACTATAACCTACCAGATGACATCGAAAACTACACCCACCGAAGCGGCCGTACGGCGCGCGCCGGAAAAACGGGTCAGTCTTTAGTACTCATCAACACACGTGAATTTGTCAAAATCAAAGCCATTGAAAGACAAATGCGCACAACCTTCACACAAGGTCAAATCCCGAATCCGGCCGAAATCTGTGAAATCCAGCTTAAAAAACTCATTGACAACACCATTGCCACTGAAGTAAAAGAAGCTGATATCGCTCCTTTCATGGATCAAATCTTAGATTCTTTCAAAGATCTTTCTAAAGAAGAAGTGATCAAAAGATTCGTTTCTGCCGAATTCAACCGCTTTATTGAATACTACGAGCGTGCCGGAGATTTAAATGCTTCAGCAAGCAAAGACGACCGTGATCGCTCAGATCGCGAACGTCCTGACCGCGGTAGCCGTGCTCGTGAAGAAGGTAAAACGCGTTTCTTTGTCAACTTGGGCCGTCGCGATGGCTTGAATCCTGGCGCCATGGTACGCATTATCTGTGATGCCACAGGCCTCAATTCAAAAGCGCTTGGTCGCATTGACATCATGACCTCATTCTCGTTTATCGAGGCCGATGACGAGCACACACAAAAAATCCTCAAGTTGGTCGACGGGACCGAATTTGAAGGCCACAAAGTTTCCATTGAAGTAACTGCACCTGGTCAAGGTGGCGGTGGCGGTGGTCGCGATCGTGGTGGTGACCGCAAATTCTCTAAAGGTCCAGGTTCTAAAAGAGGTCCAGGTTCTTTTGGCGGAAGCAGAAAACCAGCCTTCGAGAAAAAAGGTGGATTTGACAAAAAACGCGCTGGCGGTTCTGATCGTGGATCAGATCGCGGCTTTGGTTCAAAAAGAAGTAAATATTAAAAATAGCATACAAGCTCCTTATGGAAATTAGAAATATCGCCATTATCGCACACGTCGACCACGGAAAAACTACGCTCGTCGATAAAATGATTGAAGCTGGTCAGGTCGTGAACGAACGCGACCGCATGACCGGAGAACTCATCATGGACAACAATGACCTCGAAAGAGAAAGAGGAATCACTATTGTTTCTAAAAACGTATCAGTTACCTACAAAGGCACCAAGATCAACATCATTGACACCCCGGGTCACGCCGACTTCGGTGGAGAAGTGGAACGCGTCTTGAACATGGCCGATGGTGTTTGTTTATTAGTAGATGCCTTTGAAGGCCCAATGCCACAAACGCGTTTTGTACTCGGAAAGGCACTTTCAATGGGTTTGAAACCACTTTTAGTGATCAACAAAGTAGACAAAGAAAACTGTACACCAGAAGAAGTTCACGAAAAGGTTTTTGACCTCATGTTTGAGCTCGACGCCAACGAAGAACAACTTGATTTCCCAACTATTTATGGTTCGGCGAAAAACGGTTGGATGTCTACCGATTGGAAACAACCTACAACTAGCATTACACCTTTACTTGATCAAATTCTCGAGTATTTTCCACCGCGTAAAATTGAGGAAGGAAATACCCAAATGTTGATCACCTCACTTGACTTTTCGTCATATGTGGGTCGTATAGCAATTGGTCGTTTGTCTAGAGGTGTCTTGAAAGAAAATCAGCCGATTATCTTGTCTAAATCTGATGGTCGTCAGGAAAAGCACCGCATCAAAGAAGTTTTCGTTTTCGATGGTATCGAACGTGCCAAAGTAACTGAAGTTCAGGCGGGTGACCTCTGTGCGGTTACTGGTATCGAAGGTTTCGAAATTGGTGATTCTATCTGCGACGCAGAAAATCCAGAACCACTTCCTACTATCAAAATGGATGAGCCTACCATGAGTATGCTTTTCTCCATCAATGATTCACCGTTTTTCGGTAAAGAAGGAAAGTTCGTGACTTCGCGTCATATTGCTGATCGTTTAACAAAAGAACTCGAGAAAAACTTGGCATTGCGTGTCAACGACACCGACAAAGCCGACAAATGGATGGTTTTTGGCCGTGGTGTCTTGCACTTATCGGTCCTTATTGAAACCATGCGTCGTGAAGGCTATGAATTACAAGTTGGACAGCCGCAAGTGATCATCAAAGAAATCGATGGTGTTAAATGCGAGCCAGTTGAAGAACTCACTATTGACCTTCCTGAAGAACACAGCGGAACAGCTGTTGAAGCCGTTACGCGCCGTCGTGGAGAAATGACCAACATGGTGCCAAAAGGTGAGCGCATGATCGTTACCTTCCAAATTCCATCACGAGGCATCATTGGTCTAAGAAACTATTTGCTGACTCAAACTGCAGGTGAAGCCATCATGAACCACCGCTTCTTAGAATATCAGCCTTACAAAGGTGAAATTCCAGGTCGTCAGAATGGTTCTTTGATTTCCCTAGAGCAAGGAACTTCCATTCCTTTCTCTTTGAACAACCTTCAAGAGCGCGGTAAATTCTTTATTGCCCCTAACGAAGATATCTATGAAGGTCAAGTAATCGGTGAAAACTCAAGAGCAGGAGATCTTTGTGTGAATGTCACAAAAACCAAGAAATTGACCAACATGCGTGCTTCTGGTTCTGATGACAAAGTTCGTTTGGCACCACCTAAAGTATTTAGCCTAGAAGAGTGTCTAGAATACATTCAATCAGACGAATATGTAGAAGTAACACCTAAAAATTTGCGCATCCGTAAAATCCTTTTGAAGGAAACGGATCGCAAACGTTCAGGTAAAGCGTAATATTTTTGCCATTTTTACGTTCGCATAACGATGAAAAAGGCAATCTTACTCATTAGTATATTCAGTTCGCTTTTGGTTTTAGGCCAGAAGCGAACTTTTTTGTCTCGTTCCGAAATTGGCCTCACTGCTGGCCAAACCTATTATCTCGGTGACCTCAATCCTTATCAGCAATTCAAACAAGCCAACTTGGCTGGAGGGTTTATTTACCGCTATAACCTCAATACCAGACTGAACTTCAGGGCCAATTACCTCTACGGAAAAGTCGCAGCCGCTGATTCAAGCTCGCCTTATCCCTTGTTGGTCAATCGCAATTTAAGTTTCGAATCTAGATTACATGAAGTAGCAGCCGGCGTAGAATTTCATTTTACCCCATTTCAGTTTGGAAGCAGCAGGTATCCGGCTACGGCATATTTTACGGCTCAAATTGGCGTTTTTCATATGAATCCCATGACGATGTACAACGGTGAGCTTGTGGCCTTGCAAACCATGGCGACTGAAGGTCAGGGCACGAGTATCGGTACACGCAAACCCTACTCACTTTATCAGGTTTGTATTCCACTCGGTATGGGCTTGAAATTTAGTTTAGGTAAAATGGCCACTTTTAACATAGATATGGCTATTCGCAAAACTTTTACCGATTACCTAGACGACGTTGGCTCCGATTTTTATGCGGACCCTCAAGTCTTAGAAGAGGAAGTTTCGCAAACAGCTGCGGCTTTATCAAATCGCAGTCTTGACGGCAATTCTTTTGGGAAGCGCGGTACAAGTAGCACCAAAGATTGGTATGTTTATACCGGCGCAACACTTACTTTTCGCTTAGGAAAAGGTGGAGGTTGTTTTTATTAATTCATTCATTACAGAGCCATGAAATTTAACCTCTTATTTGTTTCAATTTTAATTCTTTTTTCTTCTTGTCAATCAGAGGTTTGTAAATGTGCAGACCAATGGTATGAAATGACCGAAGCACTTAAAAAAGCCGACGAACAAAAACAAGACATCGAACCCATCTTGAAAAAGTATGAGTCGGGTATTGAAAAATGCCGCGACATGGATGCTAAAATGACTCCTCAAGAGAAAGAAGAGATGATTGCCGAGCTAAAGACCTGTAGCTCCTATCAAAAACTAGGTGGCGTGAAGCAATAAAGCGCAATTAATTTACACTTCTCCTAGCCTCAAACAAGCCTTGAATACTTCTTGGTAAGCTGCCCAATGTTGATAGCCAGAAATGGTTTCATTGTGCCAAAGAAAACTAAATGTTCCGCCAAACTGTTGAACTTGGGCGTGTAAAAATGTAATTTCTTCGATAGCCTCTTTCGGGCTCAGTTTCATATATTCGAGTAAGGTCCCGTCCATGTAAGCAAACGGATGAATATGCAAAGCCGTTATTTCATTTTTACTAAGGTCAAACCAACGAAAGCTGCGAGCAGTTCCGGCTCTGAATCCCGTTGTTTCGGCATACCCCATTGTGTAGTCATGAGTAATGCCATTTTGTAAGAGCAATTGGTAGGTTTGAGGTACCTGAAGTAATAAAAAGTGTTGTCGGTTGCTATTTGGATGGTAACCTGTAATGGCGGCCAAACGGGCGCTTTCAATTTGTAATTGTTGAGCGCTGTTTTGTGTTTGAGAGCTCGCATGGAGCCCGATTTCAGCCACTTTTGCCACTTGTTTAATTTTGGCTTGCTGCTCCAAATTCAAATGTGATATATTTTTATCGAGTTTGCTATAGTTGCCCAATAGCCAAAAAACTTTGGTCTCGGAAAAATGCTGCGCAATTTGTTCAATCCAATCAAAGGTATCGTAAGGGTCAGGTTTTAGGCCCTTGCGGACCTGTTGTCTGTCTTGCCTTCTACTTTTTCTACGATACACAAGATCTTTCAGTTCAGCTAGCTGGCTTCTGAGTTTATTTTTGTGTGCGTAGGCAAAAGTATTATCGATGTCAAAGGTTGGCTGAAAAGTGTAACGGAGGGCTCGAGCGTTCAAGTTAGTGTTCCAACTTTGCTCTAAAAAAGCGATGATATCTAGGCTCCAAATTTCACAAATAGGCTGCCTGAGCCAGCCCTTTTTATATAGTATGGATGCTTTGCCTTCAAAGCGCTGAAAATGATCTGTTTGTATCGTATTGTATTCTTCCATCCGACTCAGGACGTAAAAAATAGCGGCGAGCGGATCCAGTTGCTTGTCAAAACTCAAGCATTCCGCTTGGTGAAAAGTTCCCGTATTAATTTCTCCTTTGAATAATGTTTCTTCGAATAACAAACTTGCCGGTTTGAGTTGCAAACAGGCCTCAAATTCTCGCGTTGAATAATTGAGTTTGTTCCCTTTGGCGGCCATAAACTGTATGCCATCATTGGTGATTTCATAAGCGATTTTTCTGTCTGAAAAAACGAAGTCTAGGGTGTAGAGCAGGCGCTCGGTGATATATTCAACGTAGATCAGCACTAGAGTTCTGCTAGGATTTTTTCACAAATGAAATGGGCTGCTTGTCCGTTTCCAAAAAGTGGCGGATAGCTGCAGGTATGCGCTTGCGAAAATTGCGCGTAGGCGGCTAAAATCTTTTCTTTGTGAGCGCCCGTTAATATGGCTGCTCCGGCTGCAACAATTTCCACCCACTCGGTTTGCTCTCGGAGAATAATGCAAGGCTTTTCAAAGAAATAGGCTTCTTTTTGCAAGCCACCACTATCTGTAATGATGAGTTTTGCATTTTTTTCAAGTGCAATGATGTCTAAAAAGCCAGCCGGCTCAATGAGTAGTAATTTTGCCTCTTGCTCGATTTGCTGTAACAGCGCGGCTGGAAGCAAGGCTTGCATTTTGTTTTTTGTTCTCGGATGAATCGGGAGAACTACCGCATTTTCTGATGTTGCAATGATGCTTAATAAGGCTTCAAAAATTTCTTGTAGTGCCTGAGGGTCATCTGTATTGCTATCGCGATGAATGGTGCACAAAATAAAGTGCTGATTGACCAAGCCTAATTTCTGTAGCAAGTCAGATTTTTGCTCGCTGACGCTTGAAAAATATAAACTGTTGTCGTACATCACATCGCCACAATGGTAAACATGCGGATGATCAATATCAGCCTTTCCTTTGTTTTCAAGTGAAAAGCCTTCTTTTTGAAGGTTGTCAAGCCCTGCTTGGGTCGGGACAAACAACAACGTACTCATGTGGTCACAACTAATGCGATTGAGTTCTTCGGGCATCGCTTTATGAAAGCTTCTGAGCCCAGCCTCAATGTGCACTACTGGTATATGAATTTTAGCAGCGGCCAAGGCCCCAGCAATTGTCGAGTTGGTATCGCCATAAACAACTACGGCATCTGGTTTTTCTGAGACCAAAAGTGCTTCGATGCCCTCTAGCATGGCAGCGGTCATTTTTGCGTGGCTCCCGCTACCGACTGCGAGATTATAATTAGGCTGAGGTATCCCGAGTTCTTCGAAAAATACTGCGGACATATTTTCATCGTAATGTTGGCCAGTATGGACCAAAATTTCTTCAAGCTCTTCGGTAAATGAAGCTTTGATGGCTCTGCTAAGGGCTGCTGCCTTAATGATTTGCGGGCGCGCACCAATGATAGTAAGGATTCTTTTTTTTGACATGTTAGAGGAGGCCTTCATCGGCGAAGCTAAAATAGCCATTATCTGTGAAAATCAGGTGATCGAGCAATTTCATATCGATGAGCGTTGCAAAATGCTTAATGTCTTTCGTGAGTACTTTGTCTTGTTCGCTCGGTTGCAACTGACCGCTCGGATGGTTGTGGCATAGAATGATACCGCAAGCAGCGCAGCGCAAGGCATACTGAAATATCCTTTTGGCGTCTGCAATGGCACTGTGTCTGCCGCCGATACTCAGTTGATTGATTTCAAGGATTTCATTGGAAAAGCTCAGGTATAAAACAAAAAACTGTTCGTGATCGAGGTCACTGAGTTTGGGTTGGAGCAGTTCAAACACATCTTGTGACTTTTTGATTTGATTGCGTTTTTTCACCTTGGAGGCCTGATAGCGTCTACTGAGTTCAAAGGCGCCTACAATTTTTTGAGCTGTACTTAAATCGAGTCCGTAAATTTCTAGGAGGTCCCAGGTGCTGCTTTTAGCAAGTACACGCCAGTCTTTTTGGTGCCAGCGCCATGTTCTATCCAAGATAACTTCTTGTTTGGATTTTTCAAATGTTGCTCCACAAACGAGCTGCAGCAATTCAGGGTCAGTTAATTGCGAGATATCAATGCGTTGTTTCATTTCCAAAAAACGAAAAACATTGTTGGCTATTCTGAAGGTGGATAACTTTTTTCTGAACTGACTTTTTTTATCTTTGCGTTATGTCGAAAAAGCAGAAAAATCTTCAAAACGTGGTCTATAGTACCAATCCTAATTTTGCTTATGAATACGAGCAAGATCAAGACCAAGACACGCTTCCTCCCCAACAACAAAAATTGTATGTCAGTCTTGATCGCAAGCAAAGAGCAGGAAAGGAAGTGACCTTAATTGAAGGTTTTATCGGAGCGGAGGACGACCTTAAAGATCTCGGGAAAATACTGAAAAGTAAGTGTGGTGTGGGTGGAAGTGTCAAAGACAACGAAATCTTGATTCAAGGAAATTTCAAACAAAAGATTTACGAGCTTTTAATCAAAGAAGGCTATTCGCAGACGAAGCAAAAAGGTTAGGCTTTAGCCGTTTTCGGGAGCAGGTTCAATATGAATCAGCACTTCTGTAATGAAAGGAAAGCGCGCTAATAAATGATCTTTGAGATCGTGTGATATCGCATGGCCTTCTTTCACGCTTAGGTTGCCATCAATTTCTAAATGGAGGTCTACAACGTAAGTCATACCGTTCTTGCGGGCCCAACATTTTTCAATAGCAATCACTCCTTTAACTTCTTTAGATACCAATCGGATGTCGTCAATGAGTTCGTGGTGTGTGTGTTCATCCATGATTTCACCCAATGCGGGTCTGAAAATACGGTAGGCGTTGTAGACAATAAATACAGATGCCACGAGTGCTGCCCAGTCGTCAGCTTTTTCGAATCCTTTGCCAAAAAGAAAGGTGCATAAAATACCAAGAAAGGCAATCAAAGAAGAAATGGCATCAGACCGATGGTGCCAAGCTTCTGCCTTTAAACTACTCGACTTTGTCAGAACTCCTTTGCGATGCACATATTGGTAACTCAGTTCTTTAATAATAATGATTGCGGCTAAAATATAGAGTGTAAAAAACTCAGGTTGTTGCTGCGGCTCATTGAGGTGTCTGATGCTTTCTACAGCAATGATGGTTGCCGAAATCAATAAAAATCCGACGACCGCAAAAGTAATGAGAGGTTCGGCTTTGCCATGACCATAAGGGTGGTCTTCATCTGCAGGCTTATGGGCATATTGCAAGCCAAATAAAACTAAAAAACTAGAAAAGATATCGGCGCAAGATTCAATGGCATCGGCAATTAAGGCATCAGAGTGCCCAAGGATACCTCCAAGCCCCTTGATTATAGCGAGTAGGGTATTTGTGACAAGACTGAGAAAAGCAGTGCGCTTGGCTTGTGAGAGTAGTCCTTGCATACATCAAAGATAAAAAAAAGCGGCTCATTGAGCCGCTTTTTCGGTCCGGGTGGGGTGGGCCATCCGAACCATAACCTAACTATAAACTACTACAATCTAATATTTACAAATACGATGCCAAACTCAAAAAGGAGTGGTGTATTTGAAAAAAAAATTAGTTTTTGATCAATTTCGTTCTTTTGCTGCCTGCATCGATCATGTAAATACCAGCATTTAAATTACCAAGCTTGAGCGCTTCACCAGGCTGTAGTACTTGTTCTAACAAGATTTTTCCGTTGATATCAGATACGCGAACACTTGTTGGCTGCTCCAGTGAAACCCTGATTTCATCAGTTGCAGGATTTGGATAAATGACCAATTGGTTTTCCAATTCATTGATGCCGTCAATCCACATATTGATATTATAGGTTGTATTGGTGATAATAGGACTGTTCCAATCAAAATAGATGTAGGCCGTATTTTCAATAGTTGAATTGATTGGATTATTTGGCAATTCTGTAATGCGATACGTAAGATGCCCGTGGCTTTGCGCTTCGTTAGTTGTAGAGTCTGGTAACCAAATTTGTGGAAATTCGAAACGATAAATACCGTTGCCTAAATTCACTACTTGCATATTGTGCGAGGCTTCAATTAATGTAAAGCTGTTCCAATCAAGTGCTGCATCTAGGGTATCAATGATGTAGATATTTTGCGCAGGGGCAGTTCCGGTATTTTGAAAACGGATGGTGTAGGTGAGTGCGTCGTCAACAAAAGCATCGAGGTAGCCCAGTGGGAAGTTATCGTTTTGATAATCAGTGCATGCATTTTTGTCATTTGGGTCATAGCTATTGCCAAGAATTTGCAAGAGATTTCCGGCATTATTGTAGGTGCCACAATCTGAGATGCTACCTGTTGGAGCGATGCTTGACGTAAAGTAGTGTTGAGCTCCATTGATGAGGCCGCCAGGTACATTGAACTGAATGACATCGTAATTGGTAAAGTTGGTGCTTGAACTAGATAAATTCCAAGTAATTGTATTGCCAGTAATGGTGTAGTTCGGATTTTGAATAGAAGCAAGAATAGGGCTTACACCTGTAGGGAAAGTCATGCTCAAGGTATAGTTTCCTACGGCACTTGGCCCATAGCTACCCCAATTCAATTTAATGTAAGCAACACTATTTTGGTAGTAGCCAATCCAAGGTGTAACGCTTGTCCAGAGGTCAGCACATGTGCTTGTTGGGCCACCACAGTTAATTGCAATTGAAGCAAAATTTGTTTGGCCGTTTATAGAACCTAATACGGTCGTGCTTGCGGTAGTTGAGTTGTAACCGTTATAGACCAACCACTGTGAGCTGATGTTTGCAAAGACAAAATTGGCGCTATTTGAAAAATTACCGCAGTACTGAAAAAATCCAGTTCCGTTCGTATAAACAGTAACAACACTATTGGTAGTGGTGCCTGCATATAGCTGCACAGGGGCATAAACTAATGGTGTTTCGCCGGCATCAAAAATCCCGTTGTTATTGGCATCACAAAAAACATAGCCAGAGTAGCACTGCGTTGGGCTTACTGCACCTCCACAACTCAGCGGGAAATTCACGGTTGTGATTGGTGCTCCACTGTTACATGGTGTCCCTGTGATTGTGGTGACGTTGCTTCCGTTATTATTTAAAATAACGTAGCCATGCTGACTCAACCAAGCCAAGCTCATGGAAAGTGTATAATTTGTATTGAGTAAACCTGCATAATTAAGGTTGTAAATACCGTTTGCATTGGTGTAGGCTGTAACGCCATTGACACTAATTGGCGCATTTGCAATAGGTGTTTCTCCGTTATCTAAAACACCGTTGTCATTGGCATCACAATAAACTTGCCCTGTAGCACAAAAAGACTGCACACCTTGTGCACAAATGAGCGTAAATGCAAAGGTGCTCACCCCCGAATTTGGCAAATTTATGGTGGTTGAAGGCACTGAACTTTGAACTTGATAGCCATTTGCCAATAACCATTGCGGACTGATTTGGAGTGTGTAAGTACCCATCAAAACATTATTGAATTGAAGCATGGTATTGCTTGCCGGTGTGCCTTGATAACTCATGCCTGCGCCAACTAAAACAAAAGGAACATTATTGAGGGCTTGCTCAATGGTGCCGTTGTTGTCGCAGTCAAGACCAACATATGTATAGGCTAAGAAATTGCAGGCGCCAATTGTATAATTGATGCTGTCGTAAGCATAGGTTTGGTTGGCTGGGTTGTAAACCGTGGTAGTGATGAGGTAAGTCCCGGGTGCGTTATAGGTATGCGCTAAGGGCGGATTCATAGAAATGTTGGTTCCGGATGTTGAAGTTCCTCCGCCTGAATTACTTGTGCTGCCATCGCCCCAATTGACAACTGCCTGAAACTGAAAGCCGTTGAAATTATTACCTGTAATCACGTAAGGTAAATCATAGCCACTCGCTGTGGATGTATTTGGGTTTACAGCCGAGAATCCAATGTTTACAATGGAGTCGCAGCTTGCCGGATTGAGCGTAGTAGGGAGGTTGAGGCCGTTGATGGCAAAACCGGTTACTTGGGCGCCTAGCTTTGATGTGGTAAAGAAAATAGCCAGGATGGATAGGAGGTATAAATGCTTCATAAAAAGGAATTTAGAAACATGACGTTCGGATGCACTTTGTGGTTGCTTTGATTCTGACTTACTTTATTAACTTTGTGAGCCATGGCTACAATTGATCGTTTGCGCCTAACTCAGTTTGGGAATCTTGAATTACTTGCCAAGCAAGTGGTTGAAGGTTTCATAACAGGCATGCACAAAAGTCCCTTTCATGGCTTCTCAGTAGAGTTTGCTGAACACCGCTTGTACAACCCCGGAGAATCCACTCGCAACATTGATTGGCGTCTTTTTGGCCGCACCGACAAATTGTTTTCTAAGAAATATGAAGAAGAAACCAATTTGCGCTGCCAAATCGTTTTGGATGGCTCAAGTTCTATGTATTTTCCGAAGGAGGAGCAAAACAAACTCGAGTTTTCCATATACGCAGCTGCTAGCCTCATCGAACTATTGAAAAGACAACGAGACGCTGTTGGCCTCAGTATTTTTGATGAAACATTGGCTTTACACACCGCTGCAAAATCATCAATGACGCATCATCGCTTTCTATATAGTGAGCTCGAAAAAAGAATGCATGTGTACCAGCCAACAGAAAAAAAGCAAACCAATACAGCACAGGCACTTCACGATATCGCAGAATTAGCGCATCAAAGAAGTATGGTCTTGATTTTTTCAGACCTGCTAGATGATCCAGCAAACACAGAAGCTTTATTCGACGCTTTAATGCACTTGAAACACAACAAGCACGAGGTTATTTTATTTCATGTTTTCAATGAAGCGCTTGAACAAAACTTTGACCTCGAGGACCGTCCGTATCAGTTGGTCGATATGGAAACCGGGGAAACGCTCAGGCTCAGACCAACAGAAATCAGGGAAAAATACAAAAAAGCCTTAAGTGCATATTTCAAAAACATTGAACTGCGCTGTTTAAATCATGGAATTGATCTGGTCAAGGCACCAATCGAAGCAGGTTATGACAACATCCTTTTGCAGTATTTACTGAAGCGTCAGAAGCTTTATTGAGACTTTAAAAGTTGACTATCCTTTACGCAAGGCTTGTTCGACCTTAGGATTCATGACTTTGAAGAAAATAGGAGGAAGTAAGCTCAGAAGCATCATGGCCGGATAACCCGCAGGCATTGAAGGCGCTTCTTCAGAACTGTAAAGGTCTTGGTAATGAAGATCGGGTTTAACATGGTGCTCGCTGTGTCTACTCAGTTCAAACAAAATGGCCCTTCCTAGTAAATGATTAGAATTCCAAGCATGTTTTCTTTTGACAACCTCATATTTTCCAGCTTCATTGCGTTGTCGTACTAAGCCATAGTGCTCAATGTAATTCACGGTTTCTAATAAAATGATCCCGACAATTGCGGCAATTAAAAAACTAATTGTAGCTTGAAAACCAGCGCTCCAATAAATAGATAGTAGGAGCGTTAACTGCGCAAAGCTATATTGTAGCATTTTATTTTGATAGCTCCAGAATGATTGGTTGATAATTTGCATGCGCTGTGCTTCAATTTGCCATGCTTGAATATAGCTTCCAAAATGAGAGCGGAACCAAAAGATATACAGCCATTCATTTTTTCTAGCCGAAGCCGGGTCTTGAGGGGTTGCAACATGATAATGATGACCTCGGTTGTGATACGGTACGAAATGATTCTCTAATGAACTGAGCAGTAAAAGGTCACCAAGGAATTGTTCAAATTTTTGCTGTCGGTGACCAAGCTCATGTCCCAAATTAATGCCTATGATGCCACACATAATGCCCATCGAAATAATGTGTCCTATACGAGTCAGTGTATCTAGTTCCTTGGTTTGAATTCCGATAAACCAAAATATAAACACCCAAATAATAGGGACTTGTAAGTACAATAGCCAGTTGTAGTAATAGCTATGTTGGTTAAGCGCTTTTTCAGTTGCTGCGTCTTGATTCCAAGAAGCTGGAAAGATCAATTCTAAAAAAGGGATAATTCCGAAAAAAACAAAAAGAGGTAACAAGGTCAAAAAACCTTTACTGACAAAAGATATATAGACAGTCAGCGGAAGGATAAAAACAAGTAAATACTTGAGTCTTTTCATTTATTGCACAATAATGCGTTTTGAGGTGTGATTTTGCTTGCTGCTAATTTGTAGTTGGTAAAAACCACTAGTGAATGCAGTTGTAGAAATTTTTACTGAAGTGCTGTTCGGATATAGTGTTTGGATGGTTTTGCCCGTCGCATCTTGGATGTCGATGCGGTCAATGGTTTCAAGGGCGTCTAGACGCAACTCCTTAGCGCAAGGGTTGGGCCCCATTTGGAGCGATAATTCAGGCATGTTCAGGTTGCTAGCCGCTGGGTTCGGACGATAGGCTGCGGCTTCAAAACAATCGCTCTGAGAGCGGAACATATCGAAGTAGTAGTCATTGGGGATGGTAACACTAGACACGATAGAACCATCAAGGAGTGAAAGTCCTAATAGGGTTATTCCTGCAGACAGGCTGGTTTCAAAATAATAAATGCCGTTTAACGGATCTATTGTGGCTGCATTCATGACATAATTGTCTAGGTTGAGAAGAGTAGGAAGTGGGGTCACAACACCGGTAGTGACATCTATTTTACCTAAGCACTTGACGCCATTTTGCATGATGAGGCCGTACATTGTGGTATCGGCACAACTGTAAGCGAAGTTATCAAAGCTGTTACCGCCAGAAGGAATAGTTATTTGTGGATCCGAAAAAATATTGCCGTTGTAAAGGTCTAGGCCACGCATCTTATCTTCGGTAATAAAGTAGTAAACCATAAGATGCGGGTTAATGACCGCACCAGACATCGTATAACTTGAAGCAATAGAAGTAGGTGAAACTAAACTTACCGCGCCACTAGATAATTCACAGGTTGCGAGGCGCATATCACCACTATAGGTACCGGTTGTTGGATCGTAAACAACCTGAGAATAGAGCCCGTACATGGTGGAATCAGCGGTATTGAAACGAAAGTTATTGAAGTCCCCGTTAGCATTTGGAAGCGTAACTGTAACGTCTGATAGGATGCTGCCATCAAGCAAGGAAATACTTAACCAAGAGTCTTCATCTTGGTAACTATAACTCATGTCATAGGGATTCAAAGAAACACCCGTCGTATTGATGGTGTTACTCAGACTCGGGTTGCCGATTGGTGTAACGAGCCCTGTAACGGGATCAAGAGAAACAAATGCAACACTAGGTGGAAACGATTGTCTATAAAGACCAAAAATGGTATTGCTCATTTGAGCAGAAGCACTCAAAAATGTTAAAAAAAATGAACAAAGCAATAAAGTGCAATTTTTTCTCATGACGTAGGGTTTTAGTTAACTCCCACAATACAAACAGCCGTCATCGTCATCTTGTTCGGGATGTGACTCAATTTCAGGGTTTAACTGCTTTTTGAGCTCATAGATTTTTTGCTGAGTTTCAATGTCAGAGAAAAGGTCTCCGGTAAGCTGCGCTTTGAGCGCTGAAATTTGTTGTTCGATCTGTTCCATGACACTAAGTTAAAAAAAACTCTTATTCAGCAATCCGCTTTGACTTGATAGGCATCCCGTTAATATATTGTACCTTTGCAGTTAAATTCAATTATGGCACACAAATCCGGATTTGTCAATATCGTCGGTTCTCCAAATGTCGGGAAGTCTACGCTCATGAATCAACTCGTTGGTGAAAAACTTTCAATTGTTAGTTCAAAAGCGCAAACAACTCGTCACCGCATATTGGGTATTGTCAATGACGAAGATTATCAAATTGTCTTCTCGGATACGCCAGGTGTGGTCAATGCAGCCTACAAATTGCATGAAAACATGATGGAATATGTCAATTCTTCCATCCAAGATGCCGATGTCTTGATTTTCATGACCGACACCCAAGAAAACGAAATGAACCACAAAGAAACACTTGAGCGCATCCAGCGTTTGGAAGTGCCCGTTTTTTGTGTGATCAATAAAATTGATAAGTCTGACCAAGCAAAGGTCATGGAGCGCGTTCAATACTGGCAAGAAAAATTACCTAAAGCCAAAGTTTTCGCCATTTCAGCTTTGCATCAGTTCAATATTGATGCGGTTTGGCAAGAAATTCTGGACCTCATTCCTGAAAGTCCGCCTTATTACGACAAAGAAGAACTTTCAGATCGTCCGATGCGTTTCTTTATCTCAGAAATCATCCGCGAAAAGATTTTCATCCATTGTCAGAAAGAGATTCCTTACAGCACCCAAGTAGAGGTGGAGGAATACAAAGAAGAACCTGGCCTTACTAGAATTAGGGCAAACATCATTGTCGAGCGCGATTCTCAGCGTGGTATTATCATTGGGCGTGGCGGTGAAATGCTCAAGCGCATTGGCCGTGAAGCCCGCATCGACATGGAAAAATTCCTTGAAACCAAGGTCTTCCTTGAAAATTATGTCAAGGTCGATAAAGATTGGCGTCATTCTGAAGTCAAACTCAAGAAATACGGATATTAAGTTAAAAACATGAGTAATATAGTTGCCATAGTCGGTCGTCCGAACGTTGGAAAATCCACCTTATTCAATAGGCTCACCGAGTCTCGCGATGCCATTGTCAAAGAAGTGAGTGGCGTTACACGTGACCGCTTGTACGGAAAAGGCGAATGGAATGGATATCAATTTTCAGTCATTGATACCGGCGGTTATGCCAAAACAAAAGAAGATATTTTTGAAGGTGAAATCCGCAAGCAAGTAGAAATCGCCATTGAAGAAGCTACAGTAATCGTGTTCATGGTCGATGTCATGACCGGCATCGTTGAAATGGATGAAATCGTGGCCCAATTGCTGCGCAAAAGCAAAAAACCAGTCTTGATTGCCGCCAATAAAGTAGACAACACCGAAAGAGTTGGTTTATCTTCAGAGTTTTATGCCTTTGGTTTAGGCGATGTCTATGACCTCAGCGCTACTAACGGCAGCGGCACGGGTGAAATTCTCGACGAATTGGTCAAATACTTCAACAAAGAAGACGAATCTGTTAGGGAAGAAGACAACTTACCTCGAATTGCCATTGTTGGGCGCCCGAATGTAGGGAAGTCTTCAATGGTCAATGCGCTTACTGGACAAGAACGAAATATTGTTACCGATATCTCTGGAACCACCCGAGATGCCATCCATACCCGTTACAAAGCCTTTGGTTTTGACTTCTTACTTATTGATACCGCAGGTATTCGCAAAAAAGCAAAAGTCACCGAAGACATCGAATATTATTCAGTGTTACGCTCTGTTCGTACTATTGAAAATGCCGACGTCTGTTTGTTTATGATCGATGCTGCAGAAGGCATTCAAAAGCAAGACCTCAGTATCTACTACATGATTGAGAAAAACTCAAAAGGGGTGGTTGTTTTGGTCAATAAATGGGATTTAGTTGAAAAAGATCAAAATACGATGGTCAAGTTCGAAGAATTGTTGCGCGAGCAATTGGCGCCTTTCAACGATGTTCCCATCATTTTTACCTCAGCACTTAACAAACAGCGCATTCACCGTGCCTTGGAAACAGGGATGCGTGTATTCGAAAACAGAACGCGCAAAATTCCTACACATGAACTCAATGAGGTCATGCTAGAGGTAATTGCTCAAACGCCTCCGCCTGCTGTGAAAGGTAAATACATTCGCATCAAGTTTGTACAACAATTGCCAACACACGCACCGTCGTTTGCTTTCTTCTGTAACTTACCACAATACTTACCAGACTCTTACAAGCGCTTCCTAGAAAATCGTTTGAGAGAGCGTTTTGATTTTGAAGGAGTTCCAGTTAAAATTTTCTTTAGAAAGAAATAGGAATAGCTTAATCGGATTCAATATAATCCCCAAAAAAATACAAGGATTAATTGGATAAAATTAAAGCTCTAAATAATAAGCAATAAAAAAAAGGCGACCATTTGGTCGCCTTTTTTAATGCTCGAAGAAATTATATTTCTTAACGAATGAGATTCAAGTGACCGGAAACGATCTTGCGATAATCGTTTTCTTTTGGCTCAAATTGAAGTTTCCAGATGTAGATTCCAGAAGGAACTTTGGTGCCATCTGGGCCATAAGTACCATCCCAAGCTTCGGTTGCATCGAAGGTTTCCCAGATCAGTTCTCCCCAGCGGTTGAATACAGCTAAATGGAAAGAATGAGGGTCAAAGCCAGTAGTAAAGATTGCTTGCCAAGTTTGGTTGTGTTCGTCTTCATCTGGGGTAAACGTATTTGGTAGGTAATAAATTGGCTCTGCAATTACCGGAATGTTCAATTGGTAATCATCTGAACAGCCTAAAGAGGTGCTTGCGGTGAGTGTCACCAATAAATTCTCAGTTACATCTACATAGTTGTGATTTGGATTTTCTTCGGTGCTGGTTGTGAGGTCATCGAAATCCCAGACATACGAAATAGCGCCCACAGAATTATTGAGGAACTGCACAGGCATGGTTGTTTCTGTTAGAGAGCCTGGTACACATGAGAAAGACGCTACAGGGTAGTTCTCCATGTAAATGTAGTCGTTGTAGGTAGTGGTTTCAATACAGCCAAGTAAGTTGTATTCCAGGGTAATGTCATGGTAACCACTTGCGTCAAAATTATAAGAAAGGTTGGTTCCGGTTCCGATCGTGGTTCCGTTCCAATACCAAGTGTATTGCGCTCCTTGTACGGCTCCTATGGTGCTTAATCCAACAAGTAGCGGATTACAACCTGAAAGTGTGTCAGCAACAAATGTTGGAGGTAGTGCAGGTACAATAGTAATAATCATGTCAATGGTGTCACCACACTGACCAGGGTCAGGGAAGAAAGTGTGTGTGAAAATACCAGGGATGGAAGTGTCAATAGTTGGTGGAGTCCAAGATCCGGTAATGCCTGGGACGTTGTTAGATGTCGTTGGGAAAATCGGATTGGCATCATTTTGACACAACTGAGGTATTTGCGTGAACTGCGGAATAATGAGCGGATCAACGGTGATCGGGAAGGTGAGTGTTGAGGCACATTGATTCGGATTCGGGGTAAAGGTGTAGTTGACTGTACCAGGTGAGGTGGTAACAACCGTTGGGCTATTCCAAGAGCCTGTAATGAGTGGGCCATTTAAATAGCTTGTTGTGTTAGTAGCCGTTGTCGGGATAACAACACCAGTCATGTACTGACAAATTTGACCCATCGGGTTAAACTGTGGAGTTGTTAACGCATGTGTGACGATGTCCATGGTTGCAGGAAATGCACACTGGCCAGCAGTAGGAGTAAATGTATAAGTTGCAGTGCCGGCTACTGCAGTAGAAATTGTTGCCGGGCTCCAGGTTCCTGTATAAGGAATCGTGTTGGTTGAAGTTGCTGGAAGGGCCGGTGGAACATCGTTGATACAAAGATCTGGCAACTGATTAAAAGTTGCTTGTTGATTTGGAAGAATCTGGATGTTCATGGTTGCTTGTGTAGCACAGATACCGGCATTCGGTGTAAATGTGTAAGTGAAGGTACCAGAGTTTGCCGTATTGATTATAGCAGGATTCCAGGTACCGGCGATTGTAGGGGAATTGGTTGAGTTATTGACAAAAGCTGGTGCTGAAGCATCTTCGCAGATTGGCGCAATTTGGTTAAAGGTAGGAACCACAGGAATATTGACCACCACATTTGTTGTGGCTGTTGAAATACAACCTCCGGCATCATAAGTGAGTGTGTAAGTACCTGCCATTGCAGCAGTTGCGCTTGGAATACTTGGATTTTGTAAAGCTGAGGTAAAGCCATTAGGACCCGCCCAAGAATAGGCAGGAGCACCCGCAGTGGCAGTCAAGTTGATTTGATCACCGACGCAATAAGGTCCAGTGTTAGCAACTGTAACAGAAGTAGAACCAGCTGTGTAGGTAATAACCACTTGGCCATGACCAGTTTGAAAACCTTGCGTGCAAGTTCCGCCAGCAGGGTAGAAGCTTGATCCACCGCCGCCGCCGCCGCCGCCGTTGGCACCTGCACAGCAGTTGTCGCCACCGCCGCCACCGCCGCCAAAGTAACCGCCTCCGCCTCCGCCGCCTGAAGCAGTTGGGAAAAGACCACCATTACCTCCAGTTCCGATTGTTCCGGCAGTTCCTGGTTGACCTCCGCCCCATGGTGGGCCACCATTGCCACCTGCAGTTTGGGTTCCGCCACCGCCGCCAGTGCCGGTAAATGGAGAGCCTAAACCTGTCTGGCCAGTAGCACAACCACCGGCTCCGCCTGTAGCTTGGTAATTGGTTTGTCCGGAGCCACCTGAGCGGCCACCACCTCCGCCAGCAACTACAATGCGGTTGTTCATGGCATAAGGTGTAACGCGGATATCTGAGGCACCACCGCCTCCTTTAGATTCGTATTGAGGATTGGAAGGAGCTGCTTGTCCGTTTCCGCCACCGTTCCAGCCGCCTGCAGGGCCAGTAGGGCAACCACCTACGCGAATTTCAAGTACTTGGCCAGGTGTAACAGCAATACTTGGATGCTGTACCCTAGCTCCGTTTCCACCTTGACCAGAGCCAACAAAAGGAGTGGCAAGAATTCCACCGCCTTTGGCACCGCGCACATCTACTTGAATAGAATAAACACAGGCAGGTACGGTCCAGGTTTGAATGGCGCCAGTATAGTTAAACGTGACACTTTGTTGTGCCTTGGTTGAGAAAACTAGAAAAAATGAAAGTAGAGAGAAGAGTATCTTCTTGATCATAGTGTGTAGGTTAACGTAGGTAGACAAATTTAAGTTAAATTATTGTGATTTTAGAACGGAAAACTCCCAAGAGGGTTGCTTTTTACGTAGGAAAACGTTAATTTTCTATCAAACAATAATTTATGAACCCATATTCAGGGCCTTGGACACAAGCAGAGGCAGCACATCTTTTGCGGCGCACGACCTTCGGAGCAACCTACAGTCAAATTGAACAAGCCGTTGGTTCAGGCTTGAATGCCACCTTAGCTCAGCTGCTTTCACTTAGTGTTTTAGACCAACCTTTGGCCTATGATTCCCAAGAACAAATTGTTAGTTTAGGGACAACTTGGGTCAATGCGGTTTATCCGGCAGACGTAACGGCTAATCAACAGACCGAAAACGCCCGAAGAAAATCATTAGGCGCCTGGCTGATGAAAAACATCAATCATGAGCAGCTTAATTTGAATCAAAAAATGCTCTTTTTCTGGCAAAATCATTTTGGGGTAACCACTTCAGGTGATGCTCGGGCGATGTATCAGTTTTTAAGTGTCTTGCAACAGCATGCCTTGGGCAATATTAAAGATCTCGTGAAGGCGGTTGCTACCGATCCGTGTATGTTGCTTTTTTTAAATGGCTCTACCAACACCGTTTATTCACCAAATGAGAATTTTGGCCGCGAATTACTCGAACTTTTTACCATCGGTAAAGGACCTCAATTAGCAAGTGGCGACTACGGGAATTATACAGAAGAGGATGTGGCTGCTGCCGCTAAAATTTTTACAGGTTTTACGGTTCAAGGTGTGCGTAGCGCTACCCAAACTCAGGTAAGTAGTCAGTTTATGCCCTTGCTGCATGACAACAGCACAAAAACGCTCTCTTACCATTTCAATGGTCTGCAAATTAGTCCAAACGGCGCCAATGAGCACTTGAATTATATCGATGTTATCTTTAATCAACCAGAAACCGCTAAATATATTTGTAGAAAGCTTTACCGCTATTTTGTCAATTATGACATCAGCCCTTGGGTAGAAACGAATATTATTGCTGCGCTGGCACAAACTTTCATCAATTCAAATTTTGAAATACAGCCTGTACTGAGTCAGTTATTGGGAAGTGAGCATTTTTATGATAGTAGCGTTAGAGGCGCCATTATCAAATCTCCGTTAGAAGCCATTTTTTCAATGCTCAATGGCACACAATCTTTGCTCAATTTTGATTTACAAACCACGGCTCAGATGTATCTTACGATGTACACTGTTGCCGATCAAATGGGACAAGAGTATGGTGCGCCTCCGAGTGTTGCAGGCTGGACAGCCTATTATCAAGCACCGGCTTATTCTAAATTATGGATCAATTCCACTTATTTAAAAAAGCGCTTCGATATCGCGCTACTCATGACCGCCAATGGCCTCACCATTAATGGACAGAATTTTTCTCTGAATTTTTTGGGTTTACTCAATGGTTTATCAGACCCGAGTTCGGCCCCGCAGGTGATTGCCGATTTGTGCTTGGTTTTTTGCCCCAAACCAATTGATGCCGCAGATCAACTTTATTTAAAAAGTTTACTTACAGGTGGCTTGCCAGATTTTGAATGGACGCTTCAGTACAACGACTATTTGGCAGACCCTACCAACTCGGTATTTTCGTTGCCAGTTACACAGAAAGTGAAAGCTGTGCTGAATACATTGTTTAGAATGCCTCAATTCCATGTCTACTAATGAAAAGAAGAAGTTTCCTTAAAACAGGTGCCTTGGCAAGTATTTCCTTGCCATTCGTGCAAAACGGGTTTTCTATGCAAGCGGTGGCCAAACATTTGTTTGAAGTACCAAAAAGCGCCGAAGATAAAGTGCTGGTCTTGATCCGAATGAATGGCGGTAACGACGGTCTCAATATGGTTTTCCCCCGCGATCAGTATGCTGAATTAGTGGTCCAACGTGCCAATATTTTGGTTCCGGAGGCCAGCATTTTACCCCTAACGACCGATGTAGGTTTGCATCCAAAAATGACGGGTTTACAAACACTTTACAACGAAGGGAAATTGTCGGTGCTTCAAAATGTAGGCTATCCAGAACCCAACAGGTCACACTTTAGATCGACCGATATCTGGACAACTGGTTCTTTAGACGTCAATCAAACCAGTGGCTGGCTTGGGCGTTACTTTGATTCAACGTATCCTAATTTTCCAGATGCCTATCCAAATGTCGACTACCCAGATCCCTTTGCTATTTCTATGGGTTCAGAGGTTTCAGCGACCTGTCAGGGCTTGGTCGGTAATTTTAGTCATGCGGTGAATGACCCTTTTAGCACTGGTGTTTTACCTTTAACACCTGTTGTAAATGACGGTAGTTATTATGGCTCCCAGATCGAGTACATTTCGACTTTGATTAACCAGACCAATGAGTATGGCCAACAAATCAATAGTGCTGCGGTTGCCGGTAATTCACTTTCGAATCTTTATGATCCTCTGAATTCATTAGCTGTGCAACTGAAATATGTAGCCCAAATGATTTCGGGTGGTTTGAAAACCAAAGTTTATATTCTAAATATCAATGGCTTTGACACGCATGATGCGCAAGTGGATGCCAATGATGTCAGTGAAGGAGCACATGCGATTTTATTGCAGCGTTTGTCGGATGCCATTCGGGCTTTTCAACACGATTTACAATTGTTGGGGCTTGAACAGCGCGTGGCCGGCATGACTTTCTCAGAATTTGGTCGTCAGATTGCCAGCAACGGTAGCTTAGGTACGGACCATGGTGATGCGGCGCCTTTATTTTTATTTGGATCCTGTATCAGTAGCGGAATTGTGGGCCCGAATCCGCAAATTCCTAATCAGGTCAATAACCAAGCAGGTTTGCCCATGCAAATTGATTTTCGGAATGTTTATGCCAGCCTTTTAAAAGACTGGTTTGAAGTAGATCCGAATGTTATTCAAAGTTTATTTGAGCAAAACATTCAATACTTGGACATTTTGCAAGGATGTACAAATGCGGTTGAAAATCAGGAAGGCATTAAGCATGAACAGCAAGCCCTTGCTTTTCCGAATCCGAGTTTAGGGATGCAACACCTCAAATTCTGGAGTGAAGGTGCTCATTATCAGATTTTCATTGTTAGTCAACAAGGTAAAATAGAGGCGAAAATTTATGACGCCTACTTAGAAGCAGGGCAGCAGATTCTTGGTTTTAATTTGCAAAAACTGGCCTCAGGATCTTATTATTACCTCATTAAATCTGCTGAAAAACAACAACTTGTCGCTTTGCAAAAGCTCTAATCTTGCTTTAATTTCCGCGTTGCATTTGCTCTAAACGTTGCTGACGCTGCATCGGATTTTCTTTGCTTTGCTCTTGCTTATAGAGTTGATAACGCGTTGGTTGCATTTGACGCGGCCAAGTATTGTTATCAAGATCGGTGTCTGCTGTTTCTAAGAAAGGGTCTAGTCTGAAAGAAACTACCTCTTTGTCATAGATGAATACTTTGCTTACTTTTTGCTCTTCAATGCGCCAGATTTCTGCCGGGATGCGTTCAACCTTGGTGCTGCCATCAGCAAAGGTGGCTTCAATGATCAGTGGCATTACGATACCTCCGATATTTTCAAAGCTGAGTTCATAGAGTTGTTTGCCCGCGTTCAAATAAGCGAGGTCTTCTGAGCTGGTTTTACTCAAGAAAGACTGATATGCTTTTTCATCGAGGGCATCCACTTTGTATAAATCTCGTTTGGCATAGAAGTCATTGATGTTGGCATCTTTTTCATTGACCGTTGCGGCAATGGCGGTTTTGTTGCGGGTGTCTCCGATAAAGGCGTCTTTTTGCGCGTCCTTATTTTGAAGGAAGGCTTTTTCAAGCGCTGGGTTTTGAGTATTCAGTTGAAACCATTTGACGTCGGTGAGTGCGATATCGACGTTATCTGTGGAATAAAACCAAGCGCGCCAGAACCAATCGAGGTCTACGGCTGAAGCGTCTTCCATGGTGCGGAAGAAGTCGGCGGGGGTAGGGTGTTTGAAGGCCCAGCGTTCGCAATACGTTTTGAAGGCGTAGTCAAATAATTCGCGGCCCATAATGGTTTCACGGAGGATGTTTAATGCGGTTGCCGGTTTTCCGTAGGCGTTATTTCCAAATTGTTTGATGGATTCTGAGTTGGTCATGATTGGAGAAATACCCGATTTATCTCCGCGCATGTAGTCGGCAATGAGGTAGGCTGGCCCACGACGCGAAGGGTATCCGCGTTCCCACTCTTGTTCGGTAAGGTATTGTACAAAAGTATTGAGTCCTTCGTCCATCCAAGTCCATTGGCGCTCATCCGAATTGATGATCATCGGGAAGAAATTGTGTCCTACCTCGTGGATAATCACACCCCACATGCCGTATTTTTCTCCTTCTGAGTAAGTTCCGTCAGCTTCTGGTCGGCCGCCGTTGAAGCAAATCATCGGGTATTCCATACCAATCCATTTCGAGTGAACAGAAATGGCAACCGGATACGGATAATCGATGGTGTATTTAGAATACGTTTTGATGGTGTGGGCAACTAACTTCGTTGAATATCGCTCCCAAAGTGGATTACCTTCTTTCGGGTAGTAGCTCATGCAAAGTACATTTTTTGAACCCACCGTTTGGTTTTGTGCATCCCAAATGAATTTTCTTGAGGTCGCAAAAGCGAAGTCGCGTACATTTTGTGCTTTGTATACCCAAGTTTTGGTTTGGGTACTTTTATTTTTTTCAGCAGCCTCTGCCTCCGCTTGCGTTACAATGATAACGGGGCTGTTTGATTTCTTGGCCTGTTCGTAGCGCTTGCGTTGCTCTGGCGTTAAAATACTTGCATAATTCTGACACTCACCTGTTGCTGCAACAATGTGATCAGCAGGTACGGTCAAGGAAACTTCGTAGTCACCAAAAGGCAAGGTGAATTCTCCACGCCCTAAGAATTGCTTGTTTTGCCAGCCTGTTACGTCGTTGTAGACACACATGCGCGGGAAGAATTGGGCAATTGTATATAGGTAGTTTTGGTCGGTTTCAAAATATTCGTAGCCCGATCTACCGCCCACTTGCATGCGGTCATTGATGTTGTACCACCACTTGATTTGAAAAGAAATACTTTGACCAGGAAGCAAAGGCTTGGCAAGGTCAATGCGCAGCATGGTTTTATTGATGAAGTAACTGAGTTTTTGACCACTAGTGCTCGTGATTTGCTCAATTTTAAAACCGCCGTCGTATTTGAAGTCTCGTTTGCGCAGATCGCCTACGCTTTTGAAGTTTTCCATTTTCTCCACTTCAATCAGCTTAGTGTCCGAGTTCTCGTCATAGATGTTCTGATCGAGTTGTAGCCACAAATAATCGAGCCTATCTGGTGAATTATTGGTGTAGGTAATGGTTTCAAAACCATCGAGGCGTTGCTTGGCGTCGTCAAGTACCAAGTTCATTTTGTAATCGGCTTTTTGCTGGTAATAAGCATGGCCAGGCGCCCCTGATGCAGTTCGGTAAGAATTCGCAGTTGGTAATTCTTGATCGAGTTGTGCAAATTTGGCTTGTGAAAAAGCCATGGTACTGAGTATTAATGAAAGGCTGAGTAAACTGTATTTCATGGTTTCAAGGGTATATTTTGAATTTCTTTTCCCGGAATAAAATTCAGGGTTTCTTTTTGCTTTCTGTAAATGAGGGTGAGCTTATTTTGTTGTCCTGAGAAAGTATCGAACAAAGCATCAAAGTGCACATTTAAAGTATTGGTGTAAGGTAAGCCTAAGCTGGCAGGCAAATAGACTAACGTTACGGGTGCAGATACAAAACACTCAATGGTGCCATTGAGTTGTGGTGAGATACCTTCTAAACTAAATTTTGTTTGGCAATGGGCATCAAAAGCATTTGAATCTAGTGCACATCCATAGGAAATAATGAGGTGTTGATTGATGTAAGCTTCAAGCTGAGCTCGGATAGGTGAGCTTTCGTCAGATTGTTCAAGCTTTCCTATGAGTGAACCTTTAGGATCAAGGGCTTTTTCGAGGTCGTGGGTAGTGAAAATGATCGTGCCTTCTAAACGCTGCGCCAGTTCATTGTATGCTACTTCAGCATATGCAAAGTAAAATTCATGGCTCCAAGCCTTATTTTGGAAAACCAATGCAAAAAGAAATAAAACGCAAATTTTTCGCATGGCTACGAAAATACAAAAAGCAACTGAAATTTGTATCAAATAAAAGTCCCGCACGAGGCGGGACTTTCAAACAAACAACAAACAATCCCTGCAAGCCCCATGTGGCTGAATGCAGGAATATTTTATTCTCCTTTAATCGCGTTGTTTGTCCGGAGAAGTGTCTTTTGAGACACCGTTTTTTTGCAGATACACCCAGCTTCCGGTAACTAGGAAATCTGCCTTGGGATCAAAATTGTTATAGCTATGGAGTTGTCTGAGCGTTAAACCCTGTTCTTTGGCAATTGAATATGCTGTTTGCCCTTCCTTGACTTGAATTTTACGCACGGGTTTCTTTGGAAGCGAAGCAAAAGCTTGGCTATCAAGCGCGGTAAAAAGTAAAAATGAGTAAATCAAAGCAAACTTCATATCCGTCTCAAACGGGAGGCTACCTAAAATGGTTACATTGTCAGTCTTCTTTTTGTAAAAAGTAGTGCTTTACTGCTATTTTGACACGAATTCAAGGAGTTATCGGAAATATTGGCGTGAATTTTTGCTTTGGATTGAGCTTTGAGCGTGCATACCAAAATATCCAAATTATGGAAACTGAAAAATTCACAAATAAGGCACAAGAAATCTTGTTAGCAGCACAAAATATTGCTGTTGCGCAACAACAGCAAACTATTGAGCCCGGGCATGTGTTGCAAGCCATCCTAGAGAAGGATAAAGATGTAGTGCCCTTTTTACTCAAGAAAAATGGTCTACAGGCCAGTACTTTACTTCAGATTAGCCAACAAATTGTAACGACTTATCCTAAAGTTACAGGGAGCCAACAATTGTATCTTGGCAGCGATTTGCAAAATGTCTTGCAACAAGCACAAAAATTAAGTGAGGCGTTCAAGGATCAATTTATAGCTATTGAAGTCCTCTTTTTGGCACTACTCGAAGGCAAAGACCAAGTGGCTCGAATGCTCAAAGATCAACAACTCAAAACAAACACTTTAAAACAACAAATTATGGAACTTAGAAACGGAGCAAATGTATCGGCACCCAATCAAGATGCCAATTATCAATCATTAGAGAAATTTGCAAAAAACCTCAACGCTCTAGCCGAAGCAGGTAAACTCGATCCAGTAATTGGTAGAGATGAAGAGATCAGAAGAACCCTTCATATTTTATCTAGAAGAAGTAAAAACAATCCGCTTTTAGTGGGTGAGCCTGGTGTTGGTAAAACAGCCATTGCAGAGGGCCTTGCTATGCGTATTGTAA
>JAURHO010000050.1 GCA_030833265.1 Crocinitomicaceae bacterium
TTATCGCCTGATTTGGGCGCAGAATTAAGCGCATCTCGGAAAGGACCATAAAAGGCACTCGCGTATTTAGCCGTGTAGGACATAATCGAAACGTCTGTGTAGCCCTCTGAATCGAGTTCGCTACGCAAATAACCCACACGACCATCCATCATGTCTGACGGGCCAATGATATCAACGCCAGCTTGTGCCTGAGCCAAAGCCATTTTTGCTAAAATTGGCAAGGTTTCGTCATTGATGATTTGACCATCTCTGACCAAACCGTCATGACCATCTGAAGAATATGGGTCCATGGCAACATCTGACATCACAACCGCTTCAGGAAAGCGCTGTTTGATGGCACTGATGGCCTGCAAGTAAAAATTATCTGAGGCCCAGCTGTAAGAAGCCATTTTATCCTTGAGGGCTTCATCGATAGCAGGGAAAATGTCAAAGGTTTTGACACCAAGTTCCATGCAAGCCTCAATTTCAGGAAGCAAAGTATCTAGAGACCAACGGAAATTGTTGGGCAAAGAAGCAACTTCCTCCTTGATGCCTTTGCCATCTTTCAAAAAGATCGGATAAATCAGGTGAGCCGCAGTCAATTGCGTCTCTTCAACCATCTGACGAATTGTTGCGCTCTTGCGATTGCGCCTCGGACGAATATTCATAGGATTACATTAACATTCCACCACACACATGCAAGGTTTGCCCAGTGATGTAAGCTGACATTTCAGAAGCCAAGAAAACGGTAGCATTCGCTACATCGATAGGTTGACCCCCTCTTTTTAATGGAATGCTGTTTCTCCAAGATTCTACTACTTGTTGATCGAGCACTTCGGTCATTTCTGTTTCAATAAAGCCTGGTGCAATGGCGTTACAACGGATATTGCGCGAACCAAGTTCAGCTGCGATAGATTTCGTAAAGCCGATGAGACCTGCTTTTGAAGCAGCGTAGTTAGACTGACCGGCATTTCCTTTGACACCGACTACAGAACTCATGTTGATAATAGAACCTGATCTGGCTTTTAACATGGGTTTTTGAACCGCTTTTGTTAAATTGAAAGCAGATTTAAGATTGGTATTGATTACTTCGTCCCATTGCTCTTCGGTCATGCGCAATAAAAGGGTGTCACGTGTGATACCGGCATTATTTACAAGCACATCGACAGTGCCGAATGCTTCAACAACTTGATCAACTAAAGTTTGAGCTTCATCAAAATTTGAGGCGTCAGATTTAAAACCTTTGGCAACACCTCCATTGGCGCTGAGTTCAGCTTCAAGTGCGCGTGCTTTCTCTTCAGATGATAAATAAGTAAAGGCAACTTTAGCGCCTTGTTTAACGCATTCTTCGGCAATTGCTTTTCCAATTCCGCGGGAAGCGCCGGTAATTAAAACGACTTTATTGTCTAGTAAACCCATGTTTGAAATTTTATTTCAAAGATAAGGTTCTTCTGCAAATAGCAACTGAATTTGAGGACAGATCTATGGTTTGAACACCAAAAAGACTTGATTTCTGATCAATCGGAGGTCTTTACGACTGATTGATGAGCGCTTAAAAGTGGTGTCGCAGAGGGCACTGCCGTAATGCGGCGTAATATCAACCCTTCCTTTGCGAATTACAGGAAAGACCTCTTCAATTTTAGGGGGGCTACAATAAGGCGCTTTGCGTTTTTTAAGCGCAACCTGAATTTCTTGAATGACGCTTGGCGAGCCTTCTAGATCTAACTTGTAAATGGTGTCGTTGAGCAAGGTATAAAGATGCGTTATGGTTGTACTTCTTTTTCCCTGGCTCATGGGGCAATCAAGGACTACTTCTTGCTGCATGCTCAGGACATTTTGGGTGGCCCAAAGCGTTTGATATCGGATATTTGCACTGCGCTGCCCTACACAAAAAACACCTGCAGTATCGGATTTAAGGAGTTGTTGCAGCAAGTTAGCAAAGGGATGCGCACCAAAATCGGGGTATTGAATTTGACTAGGCCCGGCATCAAGGCGCTGATTTTTGTATGGAAGTTCTTTTTGATGGGCACTTAGCTCGAGCACATCGTATTGGCTGATGCGGGCTGGGTTTTCATGACCGCAAGCCATTAGCATGCAACTAAGTACAATTAGAAAAAGCAGTTTTTTTGTCATAAAATTAAAGTGCCGTACAAATCGTAGTGATCCGCGCTATCAATAATAACACGCGAAAAATCACCCAAACGAACATACCCTGAAGATTTTTTCACGAGTACTTCGTTGTCTACCTCAGGAGAGTCAAATTCCGAACGACCAATAAAATAATCGCCTTCAACACGGTCAAACAAGACTTTAAACTCTTTGCCCACCTTCAGTTGGTTCAATTCATAGGAAATGCCACTTTGCAATTCCATGATTTGATCGGCGCGTTCTTTTTTAAGTTTAGCTGGCACATCGTCAATGAATTGATAGGCATGGGTATTTTCTTCATGCGAATAGGTGAAAATCCCAAGGCGATCAAAACGCGTGCGCTCCACGAAGTCATACATTTCTTGAAAATCTTCAGCGGTTTCACCCGGGTAACCAGCAATGAGTGTTGTTCTTAACGCTAAACCAGGAACCTTTGCCCTAATTTGAGCCACTAATTCTTCGGTTTTTTCACGGGTGATGCCACGACGCATCGCCTGCAATATTTTTGTAGAACCATGCTGCAAAGGCATGTCTAGGTATTTACAAATATTATCGCGTTCGGCCATCACGTCGAGCACATCCATCGGAAAACCAGAAGGATACGCATAGTGCAAACGGATCCAGTCTAGGCCTTCTATATCTGACAAGCGTTTCAGTAGGTCTGAAAGTGCGCGTTTTTTATAAAGATCCAAACCGTAATAAGTGAGGTCTTGAGCAATGAGCATAATTTCTTTGACACCTTTAGCCACCAAGCCTTTGGCTTGCAAAACGAGGTCTTCAATTGGTGTAGAAAGGTGCTTGCCTCTCATCAAAGGAATGGCACAAAACGAACAAGGACGATCACAACCTTCGGCAATTTTAAAATAAGCATAATGACTTGGCGTAGTCAGGATGCGCTCCCCGACTAATTCGTGTTTGTAGTCGGCCTTGAGTGTTTTGAGCAAGCGCGGCAACTCACGGGTACCAAAATAGGCATCTACTTCAGGGATTTCTTTTTCTAAATCTTCGCGGTAGCGCTCAGATAAACAACCCGTTACATAAACCTTCTCGACCAATCCTTCTTGCTTGGCTTCTGCATAGCGCAAAATAGTATCAATAGACTCTTGCTTGGCGTTGTCGATAAAGCCACAGGTATTGATGATGACAATTTCGGAGTCGTCTTGTTGGGCTTCGTGTTCGACATCAAACTGATTGGCCTTCAATTGAGCCATCATGAGTTCTGAATCAAAGGTATTTTTTGAGCAGCCCAATGTAATGACATTGACTTTGTTCTTTTTGAGCGTTTTTGTTTTCATTCAGTGCAAAAATAAGGCTCTTTGCGCAAATGGTCGTACTTTTGAGTGTTCAATACCCCATCCTCATGAAATATATTCAACTGAGTTTGCTCTTGCTGCTTACTTTCAGCTGTAGCCTAACTAAAAAAAGTACAATAACCCTTACTTACCCAAGTAAAAATCCCAGTTCAATGCAACACGGAATCGCGAAAATAGACGCAGTTAGCTTTGAAAAAGAGGCCACACCGCTTGCCATTGATTCTTTTCAAATCGAGGGTGCTACTCTTCGCATTTACTTCATGAGCAGCACAATGCTTGAAAATTTTGAATTGGTAGGTAGCTCAAACATTGCTAAATCTTTTCCGCCGATCAGAGCTTGCAAAATTTTAGCGAGTTCAAAAGCGGGGAAGCAATCAGCTAAAAACACTGAAAAGCAACTCGATCATGGTGTAGTGGAGTTTGACATCAAACCTTTGGCCAACAAAATGATTGCTGATGCCCCAATCTACCTGCAAATTGAAGGTATTCCAGAAAAAATACTTTTTGTATACCCGAAATAATGGAAGAAAGAATCGATAAAATCTTGCTCGAACGCGGCTTGGTCAGTACCAGAGTACGCGCAGAAGAAATCATTAAAAAATACGGCGTCAAAGTAAATGGCAAACTCTTTTCAAAACCTGGAAAGAAAGTACCTATAGATGCACAAATTGAGCTCTTAGCCGAAGAAATTCCATGGGTTTCCAGAGCGGCCTTCAAACTCATTGCTGCACTGGATTATTGGAAAATTGAGGTGAACGGACAAACTTTTATCGATTTAGGAGCGAGCACCGGAGGTTTTACTGAAGTGTTGCTAGATAGAGGCCTCACCAAAGCCTATTGTGTCGATGTAGGGCAAAAACAACTTCACGATAAAATCAAAACAGACCCAAGGGTTGTGAATCTTGAAAAAACACATGCCCGAGACCTCAATTCAAAGCTCATTCCCGACTTAGCCGACGGTATGGTTGTCGATGTATCATTTATTTCACTCGAAAAGGTGTTGCCTTTTACCATTGGCCTACTCAAAGAAAACGCGAACGTTATTTTATTGGTCAAGCCACAATTTGAACTTGGCCCGGGTGCACTCAACAAAGCGGGTGTGGTGAAAGACAACAGCCAATATCCGGCACTTTTAGAAAACATCAAATTAATGGCAAGCCGCAACCAGTTGGTTTGGAAAGGTTACATAGATTCTCCTATTTTAGGAGGTGACGGCAATGCTGAATTTTTGGGTTATTTTCAAAAGAAATCGCTTACTTTGTAGCCCTATGATGAGCATTGAAGACCTACAGAAAGCATTTTTAGACCTCGATTTCCAAGCAAATCGCATTGCCAAACTCAAAGGTATCGACCCTACTCATCTTTCCCGATTCAACGAACGTTCTGAACAAGTTCGGGCCCAACTTCTAGAGATGGGACTCAATGCCTCACTAACCGATTCTTTAAAGGAACTCTGTCCAATCAACGAGCAGTACCAAGCTCCGTTTCCATTTGGCAGAAAAGTACTAAACGTGCTATCCTTCGGTATCCACAAAAAACGCTTCCTCCCCAAAAGACAAGAAGCCTACTTTCGCAAAGAGGTGGCTGAAAGAAGCCGTTTGTATCAGTACGCTAAAGGTCAATTGAGCATTGATTGATTGATTGATTGATTGATTTGATTCTAATTATCATTTCAACCATAACCATCAATCATGAAATCATTTTTTGATTGATTTTTAATTCACCTGAATTTTCTTCAGAACCATTCCTTGATCTGTAATGACGCGCAGCACATAACTTCCCTTCTCAATTTCCGATAAACCAAAGTTTGCTGAATCATTGAAAAACGGCCCAGCAAAACGCTGAATGCTTCTGCCGCTTAAATCGATCACTTCAACAGCTTGTACGGAGATACCAGAAGACCACACCATTTCAAATTTCCCTTGGCTTGGATTCGGGAATAATTCAAATGCTGCCTCGAGCAGCTCCTCAGTACTTGAATTTCCGCCATTCGTGATACTGCAGGCACATTTTTTTTTCATGGCGTTACTCTGAACAACTTTTGGGGCTTGATAAATAGCTTTCACCCAACATTTTTGCCCCATTTGAGTAGCGCTTGCGTTGCGCACCCGAATAGTATGCCAGCCGCTGTAAACAGGGGCATATGTCAATACACCATTTCCTGTAACAGTGATCGAATCAACAGGCGTACAATCTTTGTCTAAAATGGTCAGTTGCAAACCCAAATTAGCCAATTCAGGATAAAGTTCTACTGTAAAAGGCACGCCAACTTGTGCATAAATGCGGCCAACTACTCGGCAATCTAGGCTGTTATCGGGTAAGCGTCCACCTTGCTGCAAGGAAGATGTGTGTGCATCACCGAGGTCATTGCTCATTTCCCACTCTTGGGTAACGGTTTTTGCAGGGCGCTGATAATTGGTCGATATTCCTTGTGGTGCCCAAACGCAATAACCGCGTCTTCCGAGATTTGCCGTACCGTCGCAAGGCGGAATTGAAATATCTACTTTCCCACCTCCATAAACCGTTCTTGTAGCTGAACCATTGGCACCAGAATAATCAATTAATATTGTTCCATCGGCCCAATGGGTTTGAACGCCCGTTAAATTTTGCCATTGCGTCCAGTTATCCGTAACGCCAATCAATGCCTTAGCTTCTCGTTCAATAACGAGCGCATCTGGGGCTTGCCAAGGTACAAAATAAGCGCCGTCTTTGAAATGCAAGTTTTGATGACACCACAAAAGGTTGGCGATATCCGTATCAACAAGCAGGCTCATAGAATCGGAAGGGTGATGACTAAATCGACTTGAATTGTAACCAATATTAAAAAGATCTTCAAAAAACAACTGAGGCGCACCGTCTAAAGACATTACAATAGCATGAGCTGCAGAAGACCTTCCGTCGTTGGGCTCGATGTGCGGACTCAGTTCTGAACCTGTATTCCAGCCTGTGTAATTTCCTTGTGCAGACAACTGTGGCCTAAATGTATCGTGGTTATTGACAAAAGGAACCGTGCGCTGTCTGTTCTGTTGCTGTTGGGCCGGAATTTGACTCAGATCATAATTTCCATTGGAAGAAACCATGCTCGAAAGCGCAAAGCGCAAATTAAAATCGAAGGTACCAGCGCGGTTTTGCACTGAATTACACCACGCATCTAGCTGAGCTGTGCCACCTACCCACTCGCCTACTGCAAACATATCTGCACCGCCGTTGGCCCAAAGTGCGCCATATTGTAAGTTCCACAAAAAATCTTCGGCAGCATACGTAGGAAAATGTTTCACTGCATCTAAACGCAAACCATCGAAACCTACTTGTTTTTTATACCAAATGAGCCAATTGCGCATGTTGTTGCGCATGTAGTCAGATCCTTGTGTTGGATTATAAAGCGCGTTAGAAGAAAGGCCAAAAGCATTGCTTTCATAGGAAGCATCCGGGCCCCAAAACGGCGAATTGATGTCGTTAGAACAACAAGGATTGGTCGGGTTCGGATAAAAATTTTGCCAATTTTTAGGAAAGCGACCTTCTCTGGCTAAATAGTTTGCAGCCGATTCGGATGTAGCCGGGGTTTTGTAAGAACTATATCTGAAATTCTTGTATCTGTTTGTCTGACCATCGTCCATGGCTGCCGGATCTTGACCACCAGCTCCGTTTGAACTGCCGGCATTGCTTACATGATTGAGCACGACATCTTGGATTACATCAATGCCGTTGGCATGCATCACGGCCACCAAGCGCAGCAATTCATCTTTATCGCCCATGCGGGTATTTAAACTGCCTTTTTGGTATTTATCGCCGAGGTCATAATGATCAAAAGGTGAATAACCAACGCTATTGGTACCTGAGTTTTTTATTGTGGGCGGAATCCAGACGGCATCTACACCTAGCTCAGCAAGACGAGGCGCTAGTTCAGTGAGGTAGTTGGCCCAGCCATTCGGAAAACTGTTATTCCAGTAATCCCACCAAAAAGCTTGCAACACGACTTGTCTGTTCGTCGGATTGACTTGAGCTGAACACCAAGAAAAAGTCAGGGTTAACCCCAACAAAACACAAATTAGTTTCATTCTGACGTCGAATTACTTCAACGCTGCCTCTTGTTTTGCCTTTACTTCTATCGATACTTCTTTACCTAACAACTGACAAGAAACAGGCGCCGAACCTAAATTTTCAATTGTAACTTTTTGCTGCGTAATGGAAAGTGCGAGTGGCTGATTTTTGTAGCGAATTTGGAATGAATACGCTTTCCATGGCTTCGGGATATGTGGATGAATGGACAAACCATTCTCGGTCACTCTTACACCAGCCAATCCTTCAACGACAGACATCCAGGTTCCTGCCATTGAGGTAATGTGCAAGCCTTCATCTGCTTCGTGATTGTAGTCATCGAGATCAAGACGCGAAGTGCGCAAATATAACTCCAGCGCTTTTTCCATGCGGCCAATTTTGGCGGCTAAAATAACGTGAACACAAGGAGATAATGAAGATTCATGGACAGTTTTTGGCTCGTAAAAATCAAAGTTCTCACGAATGACCTCTTCACTAAAATGATCTTCAAATAAGTAAAGCCCTTGCAGAACATCTGCTTGTTTAATGAAAATGGAGCGCAAAATACGATCCCACGACCAATGCTGATTAATTGGGCGCTCTGCTACAGGAATGTCTTGTGCGGACAACTGTTCTTTGTCCATGAAGCCATCTTGCTGCAAATATATATGAGTACCCTCTAAAGTCGGGAAATAAACATTTTCAACTATCTGCTTGAATTCCTTTTGCTCTTTGGCACTTAGCTTTTCTGGTAGCGCTGCACTCACTTGTGCATCTACTTCTAAACAATATTGAATACACCAACGCGCAATATAATTGGTATACCAGTTATTATTGACATTGTTTTCATATTCGTTAGGCCCTGTAACACCAAGCATTACATAAGCTTTTTTGGATGCTGACCAATTGAAACGCTGTGCCCAAAAACGTGCAATACCCGCTAATACAGGTAAACCGTATTCAGATAAATATTGCGTATCTCCGGTATGGCGCACGTAATTATAAATACCAAAAGCAATGGCACCATTGCGGTGGATTTCTTCAAAGGTGATTTCCCACTCGTTGTGACACTCTTCACCGTTCATGGTCACCATTGGGTAAAGGGCTGCGCCATTTTTGAATCCTAGCTTTTCAGCATTTTCAATTGCGCGATCAAGGTGATGATAACGATAAATCAAGAGTTGTTTGGCCACTTGCGGGTCAGCAGTTTTTAAATAGAATGGCAAGCAATATGCTTCTGTATCCCAGTAAGTTGCGCCACCGTATTTCTCTCCAGTAAACCCTTTTGGCCCAATGTTTAATTTGGCATTTTTACCGGTATAGGTTTGGTACAAATGGAAAATATTGAAGCGAATACCCTGCTGTGAAGCATCGTCGCCCTCAATGATAATATCAGCGCTTTTCCAGATTTCAGCCCAAGCATTTTCGTGTTCTGTACGCAAGACATCAAAACCTGAAGTGTAGGCATCGCGCACTCGTTTGATGGCTTTTGCCGATAATTCAAACTCTGAGTGGTTAATGGTCGAGGTGACCGCTACATATTTTTTAAGCGTAAAGCGTACTCCTTTTTCGAGGTAGTGCTCAAAATTATTTTCTACATAGAAATCGCGTTGCGCTACGTTCGGATGAATTGTTAGCAATTCTTGTTCTTTCCAGAACGAAAAACGCATGGCTGTTGCGATACAAAAATTGGTCTTTTTGGTGCGTGCACACAATATTCCTTTTTGAACGTCAACCTTTCTGGAATCTTCTAACCAGAAAAACTCATCGTAATTGGCATCGTGATTCGTGACATTGCCATCTAAATAAGGCGTAAACTTGACATTGCCACTGAAATTAAGCGGCGTAACCGTGTAAGAAATTGCTGCAATCTCCTCTCGGTGCATCGAGCAAAAACGGGTGCTTTCTACTTCTAGTTCTTTTCCAGAGCCAAACACTACCCGAAAAGTTCTCTTCAAGAGCCCTTTTTGCATGTCGAGCTCACGGTGGAAATATTTAATTTGTTGTTGATTGAGGTCGAGCTGTTCGCCGTCAATTTCAATGTTGATACCGATCCAGTTGGTAGAATTGAGGACTTTAGCAAAGTACTCTGGGTAGCCATTTTTCCACCAACCTACACGTGTTTTATCTGGGTAGTAAACACCTCCTATATAGCTTCCCTGAAGGGTATCTCCGCTGTATTTTTCTTCAAAATTAGCGCGCTGTCCGAAAGAACCATTCCCAATACTAAAAATACTTTCAGCTTGTTTTTGTTTGTTGGCATCAAATTTTGTCTCGACGATCTTCCAAGGATCGATTTCAAATAAATTACGCATAGTTGGCTAAACTAAATTCTGTCAAATCGTTAAAATAAATATCTGCTTGCGTGGCAATATGCGGATTCCCGACGCCCACTGCGGTAAAACCACCCGCTTTAGCGGCTGCTATGCCAGAAGCGGCGTCTTCAAATACCAACACTTCTTTAGGATCTAATTGTAGGGCTTTGGCGCCATTTAAAAATACTTCAGGATGAGGTTTTGGGTCAGCAACACCGTTGCCGTCAATCACGACATCAAAAAAATCTGCGATTTCAAGCTTTCCGAGGATGTAATTGGCATTTTTACTTGAGGATCCTACACCAAGCAAAATTCCTTTATCCTTCGCCTCTTGTAGCAAAGCTGCTACACCCGGGAGTAAATCTTTGGAACTGAGTGCTTGAATAGATTCAAGGTAAAACTCATTTTTGCTGGTCAAGAGGGCCTCAAATTCGGTTGAAGAAATCGTTTTGTTTCCGAGTTCTAGAATTTTCTTCAAGGAATCTATACGACTCACCCCTTTGAGTAGTTCGTTTTCTTTTTCAGTGAATGCGATACCAAGGCTATGCGCACAGCGCTGCCATGCGATAAAATGGTTGTGTTCTGTGGTTACTAATACGCCGTCAAGATCGAACAGGAGTCCTTTAATTGGCAACATTGTTTTCTTTAATTCTTAAGGTTAAAATTCCGGCAACAATTAGTAAAACACCACCAACCGTTACCGCAGCTATTCTTGAATTATTTAAAACACTTGACATGACATCGCCAAAAAACAAGGAGGCAATGATTTCCGGGAGCACAATAAAGAAATTAAAGATTCCCATGTAAACACCAATTTTATTGGCAGGTAAACATGGCACTAACATGGCATAAGGCATTGATAAAATACTACTCCAGGCAATACCCACTAAGCCCATGATTAAAAAGAGCATCCAGGTGCTATTTTGATCGACAAAATTAATAAGCATTAGGCCCAAACCACCAATCAAAAGACTAGTAAAGTGTGTCCATTTTTGCCCAATTTTAGCCGCTAGAAATGGTAAGACCAACGCAAACAAAAAGGTAACTACGTTTTCAAAAGAATAGGCCAAACCCGCTAAATCAGATCCTTCACCGTAAGAAGCACTACCCGGCTCACCTTTAAAAATTTCAGAAGCAACAGCTGTCGTAAAGAAAAACCACATTAAAAATAAACCTGGCCAAGTTAAAAACTGAACCAAAGTTAAAGGTAATTTATGAATCGCTGCCAATTAGTGGGGAATCAGGAACATTAATTGGTAGATACCATTCAACTGCGCCGCAAGCAGTTGGTTTGGTAAGAGCAAAGACTGGTTCAACTAGACATA
>JAURHO010000051.1 GCA_030833265.1 Crocinitomicaceae bacterium
GGTAAAGATTGTATTTATCCTCTACGCCTAAACCTGCTGCATCTCCTCCTTTGAATGGCCACACATAAGTGCTGCTAGTGAAGAGACCAAAGCGAATGAGGTCAGTACGACGCGTACACTCCCAGTTCAACTCACGTGCACGCTCATCTAGGAAATCGTTCAAAGTAAGTGAAGAGTAATTGTGATTTGCATCTCCGTAAGCACGCTCGCGGATGTAGTTCATGTAGGTAAGCGCAGTACCTTGATCACCTGATCTGAATTTTGCTTCAGCATACATCAAGTATACATCTGCCAAACGGAACATTGGGAAGTCAACGTCAACATGCGCTGATGTCGCATTGTTTGAGCCGTTTAAACCATCTTTAGTTTTGTTTTTGTACTTCGGATTGGCGTAGCCTTGTGTAAATGTGCTCATGGACGTAATATCAATTTGCTGACCAGCTGTATAGAACATCCAGCGTGAATCTTCTGTTGTGTCAGTGAATTTTTCAATGAACGGACGCGTTGCGCGGTTTCCGGCCCATTTACCATTTACTCCGTAATCAGCAGCCACCATTGAACCACCAAGCGCAGAACAAATCATGAAGGTTGTTCCTCCCCATGTTTGTGCATAAAGCCCATCATAAACGATTGGGAAAATGATTTCTGGTGAAGTGTGGTTGTCTGCTAAGAATAAATCTTGGTAAACGTCATCAAGTTGGAAAGCTCCAGAGTTGATGATTTTCTCGCAATAGGTAGCACATTCTGCATTTCTTGAATTTCCTGCTCCTAAGTAAGTCTCGGCATTCAAGTACATTTTCGCCATTAAAGCATGAGCAGCGCTTTTTGAAGCACGACCATAAGCTACAGCAGCTGGTGCAGTAAGGTTATCTTCAATTGCTTTGATTTCAGACTCAATGTAAGCAAAGAGGTCTGCACGCATGATTTGCTCAGGATTGAAAGCACCCACGCGATCTTCTTCTGTAACGAACGGTACATTTCCGAAAAGATCCATTGCGTGGTAGTAAGCCAAGGCGCGCAAGAAACGTGCTTCATTGACCATCATTTTGATATCAGCAACTTGCGCTGCAGAAAAGCCGCGCTCATTGAGCTTCTCGTCGCGAGCTTGCCAAATAAACTCATTGCAAAGTGTAATTTGATAGAAAATACGGTAGTACATTCCTTTTACCCAAACGTTGTCTGCATTCCATTGCGTTTTGTTTAGGTCAGGAATTCCTGGGTCATTCCAACCACAAATGGCTTCGTCTGTTGGCAATTCTTGAAGGTTCCAAAGTACGCGAACGTAAGCGGAGAATCCTTCGTCAATACCAGCAATGTCAGCCTGACCCGCAGGACCTTGATTACCGGTCATGGACATCCCAGAGTAAAGTTTTGCCAATACTTTGATGTAATTATTTGGGTCACTGTAAACCGCCTCAGCATTGAGACCATATTTAGGTGACTGGTTCAGGTTCTTGCCACAAGAGGACAATAAAAGTGCGCCTGATATTATTGTAAATGCAACTAATCTTTTCATAGCTCAAGAATTAGAAATCAAAGGTTAAGTTAATTGAATACACGCGTGGACGTGGGTAGAAATTGTTGTCAATACCGCCACCAATCTCTGGATCTTGACCAGAATATTTTGTAACTACAAAAGCGTTTTGTACGACAAAGTTCACATTCAGACCTACTTTATCTTTTGAGAAACCAAGTTTACCAAAGTTGTAACCCACATTGATGAAGTCAAAACGCAAGAAATTAGCTTTTTCTAGGTAGTGGTCACTCATGAGCTGGCTAGCGGTTGTGCGCTGTACTTCGTCTTGGTAATAAAGTGAACTGATGTTGTTGAGGTATTTCTTCGTACCATCTATGGTTTGGAAGGTTGCACTATTCGAGTGAATGTTGTTGTAAATAGTGGCACCTAACTCAGCACGTGCAGATAAACCTGCATACCATTTTTTGTATTGGAAATTGAGCGCAGTTCCAAAGAACATTTTTGGAGCTGCCTGACCAGCATAGTAACGGTCTTTTACGTTAATGATGCCATCGTGATTGCGATCAACAAATGCATTGGTATCTTTCCATTTGTCGGCTGCAGTAATGTTTCCGTCACCGTTCATGTCGATTTCAGACTGAGAACCTACCTCAATGACGCGACCTTGAGAATCATATTGTTGCTCAAGTACAAAGAACGTGTAAGTAGGATACCCAATTTGGTGCGCTTGAATGGTGTTACCAATTCCGCCACCGATTCCACCAACTAATACACCCGGAGAAGTTGAATCAACTACCTGAGATAGTTTTTTCACTTGGTTTTTGTTGTAGGTTGCGTTGAGTGTCCAGTCTAGACGCATGTCTTTTTTGGCAATCAGACCTGTGTTCAAAGAAACCTCAGCACCGCGATTTTGCATCGCACCCACATTTGTTAAAATTTCGTTGGTAAAGTTGGTTCCGGCTGGTACAGGTACTGTTGCCAAAAGATCGCGGGTATCTTTTTGGTAAACATCTACACTTCCTGAGAAACGGTCGTTTTTAAAGCCGAAGTCAATACCTAAGTTGTATGAAGTTGTGGTTTCCCATTTCAAACCTGCATCAAAACCTGCCGGACGCAATACTTGGTAGTATTGACCTCCAAATGCATATTGTGCAGTAGTTGCACCTTGGAAATAGTTACCGATGTAAGCGTAGTCACCGATACCATCTTGCTGTCCAGTAACACCCCAGCCAGCACGCAATTTCAACATGTTTACTGGCGAGTTTTTCATGAAGTTTTCTTCAGAGATAATCCAGGCAGCTGAAGCCGCAGGGAAAATACCCCAACGTGTTTCAGGACTGAATCTTGAAGAACCGTCACGACGAACTGATACGTTTACTACGTACTTGCCCTTGAGGTTATAAATAGCACGTCCATAATATGACATCAATACATTTCTTGTATAAAAAGGAAATGCTGCAGCAGCTTGAATGATGCTATCTTTTGCTTCGTTCCAAGCAGGGTTATTAGGGCTTTCAGTATCCCAATCTTGATAAGAATAACCTGCGGTAACATCTAAAGTTTGGTTGGCCCAACGCGTACCTGAATTATAATTCAAATAAGATTCAAAAAGTTTATTTGATTTTGAAGTGCGGTACTCAGTATAACGACCTTGCGTATAGTATCCTGAAGCCGAAGAAGCTGGTGTAATGGTATATCCGGTTCCTTCTGAGTAGTCACCACCTACGTTTACAACAGCTTTTAATGAAGGCAAAGATGGTAAGTTGTAAGTGAGTTTAGCATTTGCAATTGCTCTGTTTACTTTACTCTTGTCTGTGGATTGCATGATCAAACCAAGCGGGTTGCGCGGTGAAAGCGTGTTTGGCTTGTTGTTGTCAATCCATTCAAAGTAACCACCAAAGGCCTCATTTCCTGAATATACTGGTTGCGTAGGATCGAAGAAAGCAGCACCCAATGCACCGCGATTGGCAAAGAAAGACGCCGTTTGTACATATTTCATGTTGGCCTCAATTTGCAATGTTTTATCGAGTAAACTTGGATTCATGTTCAAGCTTACTGATGTACGTTGGAATTGGTCTCTTTTTAAAATACCGTTATCCATACGGTTTCCGATAGATAAACGGTAAGGGAAGTTTTTGATACCACCTGTAATTGATACGTTGTTGTCTGTAACAACTGCTTTGCGGAATACTTCACGCTGCCAATCTGTAGAGGCGTCACCCAATAGGTTTTGTTGTTGAGCCGTACCATTTGCATTTACTAAGCTTCTGAGTGAATCAGCGCTCAAGACATCAAAGTACTTAGCAATCGTAGAAACCGATGTTTTTGAGTCTAAAACAACTTTGACATCATTGGCTGCAGATCCGCGTTTAGTAGTGATGAGGATAACCCCGTTTGCAGCTCTTGAACCGTAGATCGCTGTTGCAGATGCGTCTTTTAACACAACAAATGAAGCGATGTCATTTGGGTTGATCAGTGAAAGTGGATTGGCTGCACCAGCAATTCCGCCATTATCTAAAGGAACACCATCAACCACGATGAGTGGATCATTGGAAGCGTTGATAGAGGTTCCTCCACGAAGACGCAAAGTACTACCTGAACCAGGAGCACCATCATTTGATGTTACTTTTAAACCTGCAACCTTACCCATTACCAATTGCTCTGGAGAAGCTAATGAACCCTGTACGAAGTTCTTTTCGGTAATAACCGCTGCAGAACCTGTAAGGTCTTTTGTGCGCTGTGTACCATAACCAATGACAACGATGTCTCCTGTCTCTTGCACTTTAGATGCAAACTGGAAGTCATTGGTGATCATTTGATTGGCAACAATGGTTACTTCATCGGTCTGTGGGTTAAAACCCATGAATTTAAAAATGAGTTTGTAGGTTCCTGCTTTTAATCCTGAGATTTCATAATATCCTTTCTCATTGGAAACAGCTCCTTTTCCTTGCCCTTCTACTAATACAGAAGCATTATAGAGCGGAGCTCCGGCTGCATCGGTAATGGTTCCTTTGACGCCAGTCTGAGCCAAAGCCAAACTAGTAAAGCCAAGAAACAGTAAAAAGGCAAATAAACTTGTAGTAGTTTTCATTTGCATAGTTCTCGTTTTTGCGTTTATAACAGATTAATCATTCAAATATATTTGATTTTTTCTTAATGTCAAGTTGACACAATGAAAAAGTTTTCACCACTTGAATTGCAAGACTTGTTCTTTTTTAACAAAGTGCATTTTCTGCTGCGACTTTAAGTACAGTACTTGATTTTGGGCGTCATAGGTGAATTTTTCCTTTTTACCATTGACTTTTACAGTTGTCGGGGCTTGGTCCATATGAAAAGACCATTCAAACTGAAAAAACGGTAACACTGCATAATCCTGAATAGTGGGGCTCAGGGTTAAAGTATAGCAGTTTGCTTTTGAAATAGCCTCACACCTGAGCATTTTTGCAGCGCCTTTGAGTACGGCATTTTTCGTGGCGCCATCATCTTCATACCAAAGAAAAACACTCGTGTCGGCAGCTGCAGGTCGGGCTAAATAACAATGAAGGGTTACCAATGTATCTGTGTATTGTGCCGTAGAGGAAATAGTATTTATTCTTGGAATAAAAGCCCCGGATTTTGCAAATACAGGAATGTACTGAAGTGTTTTAGTTGTCGTCACTAACTGATTGGCATCAGGATGCACCAACTTGCCTGTGTGAAAATCAAACCAATTGACCTTTGTTGGCAATTTTGTGATATAAACGACGTCTTTAGAACTTTTCATTGAGTCCGTGATGGCATGAACAAGTAATGATGGCCCCCACATGTATGAATTAGCCTCGGTAAACGACCAAGTTTCTTCAGGGAATTCCATAAAAATTGGACGCATGAGCGGATGACCAGACGTGCTATTGACAAACGCTAAGCTATAGTTATATGGCAAAAGTTGGTATCTCAATTCGATAGCTGCTTTAGCCAATGCCTTGGTTTTGGCATCTTTGAAGATGGCTTCACTGGCAACATCTTCTTGTGCATGTGGTCTAAAAATGGGTTGAAAAACGCCATACTGCAACCAACGTACATAGAGTTCCGGATCATTGTTTGAACCGGCAAAACCACCGAGGTCAGAATGCATGTAGGCCATTCCTTGTAAACCCATTTGCATAGAAATTTCCATTTGTGGTTTGAGACCACCCCAAGTTCGATTGACATCGCCAGACCATGGAATCATGCCATAACGCTGAGAACCCGAATAACCTGCGCGCATCAAAATGAAAGGTCTTTCGTTCGAGAATTCTTTTTCAAAACCAGTGTAAAGGAGTTTGGCCCAATCGTGGCCATAAATATTGTGCACTTCATCAGCCCACTTATCGCCATGCTTCAGTTTCGTGGGGTGTACTTCTGGCTCACCGAGGTCACCCCAAAAACCAGCTACTCCCATGGTATGAAGGTTCTTGTAAATTTCCCAAAACCAAGCTCGAGCTTCAGGCTTGTAAATATCAATGAGCCCTGTATTGCCAAAATAAAAATCGTAGCGATACGGATTGCCTAATGTATCTGTTCCGAGTAATTTTTTGCTCGAAGCCTCTTGCCATTTTTTAGAAGTTGTTAATACAAATGGCTCTGTAATAAGGACCGTTTTGACATTTTGCTTTTTGAAATCGGCAATCATCAGTTCCGGATTAGGGAATGAATCGCGGTAAAATTCAAAGTTGCCAAGTGTGCCTTGAATTTCTTTTCCAAACCAATAAAGGTCAAAAATGATGGCGTCTAAAGGAATTTGCTCTTGGCGAAAACCTTCCACCACTTTTCTTGCCTCGGCTTCAGAATGGTATCCAAATCGACTCGCAAAATTTCCAAGCGTCCAACGGGCTGGCAAAGGTTGGTGACCAGTCAAATTAGTTAGATTTTCTGTCAAATTACGCCAATCGTCTGCTGCAATCACCTGATAACGCAAAGGCCCACCGATCACTTCGTAAGTAAGTTTGTTGTCTTTTTTCGAATCGAGGTCGAGGTAGCCAATTTGTGGATTGTCAAAGTGAATGGCATAACACTGATCTGAAATCACAATTGGCATCGTGAAATTCATGAGGTCAGAACGTGTTTCGTAACCGTAATGCGCCCGATTGTATAATTGCAAGCGATAACCCCTGCGATTCATGCCCAAAGAGCGCGCTCCGCCCCCCATGAGTTGTTCAGTCGCGGTCAGATTGAATTGAATTTGAGGTGTTTCCTTTAGTTGGTATCCATTGGCTTCCGAACTCAACAATTTGCCTTTATACCAATAGGAAATTTGAAAAGGAGTTTCTTGAATGCGCACATGAATAGCGGCTTCAGCTAAAGAAAGATCATAATAGTTACCTTCCTTGGTCGCTTTCTCTAGAATTTTGACACTGCCGTTAAACTTAGATTGCGTAGGAATAACGGCATGAGATGCTTCGGGCATCGTCTCTGTTCCCTTCGGAATAAATGAAGTTTCTACTATTTTGTCATCAAAAAAACTTATTTGATATTGCCCATCATTTACATTCACCACTACATCATCGCCTTTAGTTCCGTTGCTTATAGAGATGAATTGACGATTTGGGTTCTGTGCAAATGCTAAAAAACTGACTGCAATTCCGAGAAGAGCGCTTGAATACTTGAACATAATTAATGGCTTAATTTAATGATATAAGAGGTTTTTGCCGGGATTTTTCCGGAAGCCTGTTCAAAATCAAAGCTCTGGTTCGTCAGGACATCTAGGCCTTTTTCAAAACCATGGAGACCTTCTGCAAATCTTGACCACGTCAGTGTTTCTTCTTTACTGGAATTGTTGATAATCACCATGAGCACCTCAGCTTCTTTTCCTAATGCTGTAACCGGCTCTAAATAGCGGAAATATACGTACACGTTATTTTGAGGAACAAATTGTAAAAATTTACCCTCATGGATGACTTTTTGACCCTTTCTCCAATTGAGAATGGATTTAGTAAATTGATAGTAGGCCTCCTGGTTGGCATCTAAAACCAAACGATCGCGATTTCCGAATAAATCGCGTCTGATATCTGCGTCACCCACAGCCTTGCTGCCGCGCATGCCAATTTCAGTGCCATAATAAATTTGTGGAATCCCTCTTGTGGTGGCAATTAAGCTCAAGGCCATTTTATAAGTTGCTAAATCAGGATAAGACTCATTGAAGCGTTGCGTATCGTGATTCTCTAAGAACACCAACATATTATTCGGATTGGCATATAAATAATCATTGGCAAAGTTCTCATAGAAACGCACCACTCCTTGATCCCAATTTTGCTCGTTTTCTTTCCAAGCTTGCAACATGGCATCGTGTAACGTGAAATCCATTACTGAGGGCAAATGACTGTTGTAACCTTGCAAGGCACCTATGGGGCTATCTTTTTGCCAGTAAGCCATTTGTGCTTGGTCGTGCATCCAAACTTCGCCTACAATATTTAAGTTCGGGTATTCATTTGTAATGGCTTTGGTCCATAACGCAATGGCCTCTTTGTCATTGTAAGAATAGGTATCTACGCGTAAGCCATCAAGTTCCGCCCATTCGATCCACCAAATGGTGTTTTGAATCAGGTAGGTCAAGAGCAAAGGATTCTTTTGATTCATGTCTGGCATCGTGGTGTCAAACCAACCATCGGCTGAAGCATTGACATCAGCTTTCGAAGCATACGGATCAAATTGGGTGGTAGTACGGTAGCTAGAGCGCGTAAAAGCATCAAACTGATGAATCCAAGTTGCTGTAGGTAAATCTTGGATCATCCAGTGTTTACTAGACCAATGGTTCGGCACTTCATCCTTAATGACTTTCAAATTTTGACGGTGCGCCTCTTGTACCATGGCTTTGAAATATGCATTGTTGCCATAACGCGGGTCTACCTTATATAGATCAGATTGTGCGTAGCCATGATAAGAATAAACAGGTTCGTTGTCTTCTAAAAAAGGCGTCATCCAAATAGTAGTTGCACCCAATTCCTTGATATAAGGTAATTGATCCATGACACCATATAAATCGCCGCCATGACGTCCGCCTGGATTATTCACATTTGTTTTTTCCGCCACTTCCGAAAGACTATCTAGGCCCCTATTTGCATTTCTGAATCGGTCTGGCATCAATAAATAGATGACATCTGAACTTGTGAAACTCTGGCGATATTTGCTGTTTGCACTGCGTTGTTCGAGCTTGAACTCATGCGTAGCAACCACTTTCTTTTTATCTAAGAGCCTGATTGGATACGTACCTGCGACTTTATTTTGCGTCTCCAACGTTACAAAGATGTAGTTTGGGTTTTCTGTACGCACCTGCTCCAGAATGGTCAAGCCTGACACTTCAACTTTGTATTTTGAAATTTGGGGGCCATGCAACAATACTTGCACCTGATGGTGCTCCATGCCCACCCACCAATTTGCGGGTTCAACATGCTGCAATAGTTGTGCGAAGCTTGTTGATATTGCAAAAAACACAAAGAGTAAACTAGTCCATTTCATAGATTCTTTTTTGAGCGCCATTTTCATAAATGAGGATTTTAATACAATTTTTTGTTTCAGCAGGAATACTTCTACCTAAAACATCGGTGACATTGATGATTTTTCCGTTGGCTTGAAGTTCAAGTTCGGTCAAGTCATTTAAACATGGATTCGAGAGATTTTGATAAGCAACTAACTGACTCAAGGCACTTGTTTTCCGATTCTGAAGATAGGGTACTATACCACTTTTAACATGCGCCCCCCACGTCAGCTGCAGAGCGTTTAAAAAGTCTTGATCTGAAAAACCATAATCCAATCCTTTGTAATCATCAGCCATTGCCGCAGGCGAAATTTGAACTTGTTTGTCTTGTGATAAGGTTTGAAGATCAGCAACATTCCAAACAGAAGCAAGGATGTCTTGCATATGGAAAGTAAAGCGATCTTTGAAATAAGGTACGGCCATTAGTTTTGTGAAAAGTGGCCTGGACTGCCCACCCGGAGACCAACTATATACATTCCTCAGCGCCCAATTGATATTGAACCAGTCAATTCCAAATGTATTGTCGAGGTCATAGGATAAATAAACAATTTTTCCGTCGCCTTCGCGCTGGTACAAATAGTAATTATTCTTGTTGTAGGCATAACCATCCCATTGCCCAATCAAAATCTCTAATGCTATATTGCGCAAAAATAAATCAACGTCAAATACTTCTTGAATAGCACAAGTAAAATTCGCTGCAGCAGTATTATTGAGCACGTTTATAAAATTGATTAACGCTGAATAATCGGCGCTGTCTGTGTTGGTCTTGAGTTCGTAAACTGATTGATAAGCTTGGGCGTTATTTCCCTGCCAAGTTAAATCAGCACCATAGAAACACTTCCATAAATTCCCGTTGGCCTCTGTAGGAAAACGCAAATCCAAGAATTCATCATCAATGTGCTCTACATTGATATACAAGCCTTTGTATTCGTTATTTACGTATAGCTTGACATAACTCGTGCGGGCAGCGGGCAGCCCAGAAGAACGCATTAAATGATGTGCAAGAAAAGTGCGCATGATCGAAACATCATTGTGTTCGCCATTTAAGTTGACTTCCTCGAGCCCTTCAAACTTTTGCGTTGAAATAAAACAATTGAAATCGAGTTTAAAAGATTTCTTTTGAGAAGCTAAGGAGGTATTCCCTCTTGCCCTAAAGCCAATGCTGTCATAGATAATAACTCCGCCACTGTATGTGTAGGTCATTTCAGCCATAAATTCATGGCTGCTGTATAGGCTATCACCTAATAAGGCGTTTAATGAATCTGGTTCAATAGTAATGTAGACACTTGCAACTTCGTCTTGCAAGAAAGCTAAATTGTTAGCTGGCTGCGGTACCTGTGCAAACAAATAGGAGAAACCCAAACAAAGTACAAGCAGCAGTATGCGCATTAGTGAACTTTTACAAATTCTTGATTCGCATATGACTTGCCAACTTGAAGTAAAATATGGTAGGTCCCTTGAGGGAGTTCTGCCACATTTAAATCGATTTGATTGGAGCCGTTTTGGGTTAAACCAATTTTTTGATGAACTATTTTGCCTTCGACATTGATCACTAACAATTTATAACTTTCAATTGCATTTGTTGCAAATTCAATTTTGGCGGTTTCGAGAACCGGATTAGGAAATAATTGCAAGTCAAAATCTGAGTTCAAGATTTCTTCAATCGAAGCAGGAGCTTCGGTAATGACTGGTTTTGGCAACTTAACATCGGTATAAATACGATAAGTTCCTGGAGCCATGTCGAGCGGCGAAAGCGCATTTACCACATTGATGCTATCACCGGTAAAATATTCATACCACCAACCCGCATGCTGAAAGTTTGGAACAGCACTTTGATTCGTCACGGCAAAATTCGCAAGAGAAACACCATTCATACTGCTGTGGTTCATGTTCACTCTTTTCACTGCGCTTTCCGCCGACTAATAATGTGGCACCTTCAGCAACTCCCTTTTCAACATACTTAGTAACACTTTCTAGGTGTGACTTACTAATAAGTGGTCCGGTCTCTGCGC
>JAURHO010000052.1 GCA_030833265.1 Crocinitomicaceae bacterium
ATATCGTGTGAAACGCGGTGATAAATTTCATTTAATGTAAAGCCAAAAGTGAAGGAAAGAAAGACAACAAAAATTGTTTTTTTCATAACAAAGCAATTATTGATATTTTGGATTTGGTAAAAGACTATAAAAATTATCTGTATCTACTTCATCACCAAACTGATAGCGATGTTTGAGGGTAGTTTCTTTTTGGAAGCCAAATTTCTCCATTAAACGATTTGACGGTATGTTATCGATGGCGACAAATGCTTCAATGCGGTATAAATCCATTTGGTTTTTACCGTATTCGAGGATGGGTTGCAGCGCCTCTGACATATAGCCCTTTCGTTTGAATTCGTCTTTCTTAAGGCTGTAGAAAAGTTCAGCGCGGTGATGCTGTTGCGCCCAAGAATGATAACCTGCCCAACCCAATACTTCTTTACTTTCTTTGGATACCAACTGAAAAAACTGAATGGTCAAATTATAAGTTGAAAAACCGCCTTTATATCTGCTGCATTCAAGTTCGTATTCTTCATCATTCAAATGCCCAAAAATTTGACGAATTTTTAGAGCTTCAAAGCTGGAAAAAATGGCGTCATAGGTGCTTTGGTCAAAACTATTGAGAAGAAGCCTTGGGGTTTCCAATCTGAATTTGATGATTTGATCTATTTCTTTAGATATGTTGCGGGCTGGCCTTTTTTGTAAATCTCCTGAACAATTAGGGCATTTTTTAAAATAAATTTCTTCTGCACAAGCGGCACAAAATGTGCACTCGTAAGAACAGATATAGGTTTCCGAGGAATCCTTGTTTAATTTTTTTCTACAATTTTCACAGTGACCTTTGAGCTCAAGCATGCATCAAATTTACTATCTTTGCTCTTATGCGCAATCTGATCGCTTTTCTGCAACGTTTTAGGATATTTTTAGTCTTTGCCCTGCTGCAGATTCTCGCAATTTCCTGGAATGTCAGTTACTTGAATTTTCCGCGCAGCCAATACCTCACCACCACCAACGACATCTCCATTCAAGTCCTGGAATGGGAGCACGACCTCACCAAGCACTTCAACCTCAGCAAGAACAACACACAGCTTCAGTGGGAAAACATTTACTGGCGAAAAAGACAGCCTAAATTCATGTACCAAATTTCGCGTGGTAAATACAAAATTGAAGATACCGTCTTTGAGCAGCAATATACTTACATCCCTGCCGAGGTCATCAACTCCAGCGTTACGCGTCGAAACAATTACTTCACAATCAATGTGGGTAAACTTCAGGGCATTAAAAAAGGCATGGGCGTCTTTTGTCATGAAGGCGTCGTTGGTGTCATTCATTACGCTTCAGACCACTACAGCTTGGTCAAAACTGTCTTAACCAAAGACATCAATATCGACGTCAGCATCCAAATGAAAAAATCAGACCTTCCAGGTTTGCTAAAATGGGATGGCCGCAACCCACGCTACGGCATGATTACCGGTATCAACAATGACCTTCGCATCAAAAAGTGGTCTAAGGTCGTGACACGTGGTGGCTCTGGAATTTTCCCGAAAGGCCTACCTGTTGGTAAAGTAAGCTACACCGAACCTATTGAAGGACAGGCGCTTTGGAAAGTTGAGATTTTATTCTCTGCCGATTACCGCAGCCTACAGCGCGTTTACATCATCAAGAACCTACACCTCGAAGAGCAAGAAGCGCTAGAGGCTCAAATACCTGCCGACGAAGAGTAACATGAACGTAGTTTACAAACATATTCTCCGCTTTATTGTGCTTACTTTTCTGCAAGCACTCATCTTCAATCAGCTCAATATTGGTTTTGGCATTCACCTCATGATACAACCTTTGTTTATCATGTTGTTGCCGTTTGAATTGGGTGTAATTCCAATCATGGGGCTCGCCTTTTTAATGGGGCTTATCATTGATGTTTTTTCAAATACTTATGGGCTTAACGCTTCTGCTTTGGTCCTGATGGCTTACTTGCGGCCTGTTGTATTCAAATTTTACGGCCCTCGCGAAGGCTATGACCCACTCAAAGAACCCACCGCCCACGACATGGGGACCCGCTGGTTCTCCACCGTTTTTGGGATTCTATTAGCACTGCACACTTTTTGGTATTTTCTCATTGAAATTTTTGAATTCAGTCGCTTCTTTTTCATTCTCCAAAAAACAATCCTTAGCGGCGGTTTATCTTTCTTACTTGCTCTGCTCATTCAGAGTTTTCTATTGAATCGCAATCAGAAAAAATGAACCTAGACGCCAGACGCAATGTAATCCTGAGCTTTATTGTGCTCGTCATCGGGATCTATCTTTTCCGACTCTTTTACATGCAAGTACTCGACGATACCTGGACGCTACGTGCCCAAGAAATTGCCGAGAAACGCAAAGAAATTTTTCCGCCACGCGGTGTCATTTTTGACCGCAATGGCAAGAAAATCGTAACTAACCAGACCTACTACAACCTCATGATGGTCGAAGACAGCATTCAGAACTTGGATACCGCTGCCTTTGCCCAACTCATTGGTTGGACGGTCCCTGAAGTGCGTCAAAGATTCAAAGATATCGTTGAAGGAGAAGGCACCTATTACAACAAGATTACAGGCAAAAGAACCTCAAATTATCAGAAAATACGCGCCTATCCATTCCTTAAGGAATTGACCCTAGAGGAAATGTCTAAAATTGCGCCTCACCTCGCAAATTTCAAAGGTTTCCATGAAGAGGCCACCAGTGCAAGAAATTACCCATACAAAAGTGCTGCTAACATTCTCGGTTACCTTTCTGAAGTAACCCGTGAAGAAATTGAAGAAGATCATTTTTACAAACCGAGTAACAACATTGGTCGTGCAGGTATTGAACGCTTCTATGAAGAAGAGTTAAGAGGTGTAAAAGGCATAAAATACATCGTCACTTCAGCCCTCAATAATGCCATTGAATCATATGCTGACGGTAAATATGACACCACCGCCCGCCAAGCTGAACCATTAAAAATGGGAATGGATGTCGTGTTGCAAGCATACGGTGAGCAGCTCATGCAAAAGAAAAAGGGCTGTATTGTTGCAATTGAACCTTCAAGTGGCGAAATTCTCAGTATGGTTTCTGCTCCTTCCTATGACCCTAATCTTTTAGTCGGAAAGCGAAACATCAGCTCTAACTATCCTAAATTAGCCACTGACCCGAACTTGCCCTTATTCCCAAGGCCTTTACAAGCCGAATATCCCCCAGGTTCCATCTTTAAACTTGTTCAGAGTTTAATTGCGATGCAAGAAGGCGTGATTACCGCCAATACAGGTTTTCCTTGTGACAAAAGTTTGGTGGGTTGCCATAACCACCCCTCAGCGCGCAACATTGCAGAAGCCATCCAATATTCTTGTAACCCATATTATTACATGACGGTTCGCCGCATCATTCAACAGGGCGTCAAGAAAAATGCTTTTGCCGATGCTGAATACGGGCTCAACAAGTGGTACCGCTATATCCGAAGCTTTGGCTTAGGTGATATTTTTGATACCGACGTCAGTGGTCAAAGACCTGGACTCATTCCTAACTCCAAATTTTACGACAAATGGTATGGCCACCACACTTGGGCCTTTTCTACCATTCGTTCAATTTCAATTGGGCAAGGTGAAGTCAAGCTAACGCCGCTTCAAATGGCCAATATTGTGGCTATTATTGCCAACAAGGGATGGTACTACACCCCGCATTTTGTGCGCTCAATCGGGCGCAAGGGTCCGCGTCCCGAATTTAAAAAACGGCACTGGACCATGATTAACTACAAGCACTTCGACCCAGTTATTGAAGGAATGCGCATGGTTGTCAATGTACCCGGCGGAACTGGTAAAATGGCCAGACTTGAAGACATCGTTGTCTGCGGAAAAACGGGTACTGTTCAGAACCCCCACGGTGAAGACCACTCTGTTTTCTTTGCTTTTGCCCCAATGAACAAACCCAAAATTGCAGTTGCTGTCTTTGTCGAAAATGCAGGTTGGGGAGGCACTTGGGCTGCACCAATTGCTTCACTCATCATCGAAAAATACTTAAAAGGGAAAGTTTCTGACCCTGAAAAAGAAAAACGCATCCTCGAAGCACAAATCGCCTATAAATCTGCTCACTAATGCGCAAAGAAGAAAGCCTCACTGCAAATTTAGATTGGCCACTTTTTGGGGCTATCATTGCCATGTTGATCATGGGTTTGGCTACGGTCTATTCTGTTGCCTTCAATGAAGATGCACCTTCCTTATTTGCATTTTCTGAAAAGTACGGGCGTCAGCTCTTCTGGATAATTTTTTCCTTATTCCTTGGTTTGCTCGTCTTTTTAATTGATGCCGATATTTACAGGCGTTTTGCCATTCCTATTTATTTGTCGACCCTCGTTCTATTGATTATCGTGCTTTTTATGCCGGCAGTTCACGGCGCGCATGCTTGGTTAGGCGTAGGTTCTTTTGGAGTACAGCCCGCAGAGTTTGCCAAAATTTCAACCTCCTTGCTTTTAGCCAAGTACATCAGCGGCCTTACTGTAAAGCAACAGACAACCGGAACCGTTCTCACAGCGAGTAGCATCTTATTGATTCCGATGGTGCTGATATTATTGCAACCCGATGCCGGAACCTTTGTTGTTTTTACGTCATTTTTGTTTGTGATGTACCGCGAAGGCCTCACCTTCGACCCCATCTTGCTTAATTTTGTCAACGCCATTCCGGGTGTGCGCTACAAAGAAACTTGGGTTGGCTCCCACTTCATCCCAATTTTATTTGCCCTCGTACTTTTGAGCATCATTACTTTATTGCTCGATGCCGTTGTCTTTCATGTGAATCTATTTAGCCTTGACCTCGAACTCAGTGGGTCGTCTGGGGTCATCTTTGGCTTACTTGTTATTTACGTCATTTCTTGGCTCCTCATGCAACGATTCAGTACGCGTCGTGAGCGCTCTCGAATGATGGTCGTATTGACCCTTGGCCTCATCCTTGCAAGCATGATCAGTTTTACGGTTGATAAGGGCTTTGATATGTTGCGGCCTCACCAAAAAGACCGCATTGAATTATTTCTTGGACTTCGCGAAGATCCAAACGGCGACGACTACAACCGAAACCGTGCCATGGCAGCCGTGGGTTCTGGCGGATTTTTAGGCAAGGGCTACCGCGAGGCATCTGTTTCTAGCGTGCGTTCAAACCACGTCCCTGAGAGCGAAACCGATTTCATCTTTTGTCCTTTTGCCGAAGAGTGGGGCTTTGTAGGTGTGCTGTTTCTTTTTATTCTTTATTTATTTGTCCTATTCCGCATCATCATCATTGCAGAAAGACAGCGCTCCGCATTTAACCGGATTTATGCCTATTGCGTGGCCATGATTCTCTTTTACCATTTTGCGATTAATATTGGAATGAACATTGGTTTTGCGCCCGTCATCGGAATTCCATTGCCTTTGTTTAGCTACGGTGGATCCTCCATGATGTCCTTTAGTGTGATGTTATTTATTTTACTCAAACTTGACGCACAACGCAAAGAGGTTTTGCGCTAATTAGTTATAATTTTGAACTATGAAAAGAAATGCACCTGTCATGACAGAACAAGAACAAAAAAAAATGACCAAAGTATTTTGGACCTTTGCCTTGCTGCCTTTCTTTCTGGTAGCTGGCTTGCTCTTATTACAATCTGAAGACGATCTTCCGCCAGTTTCTATGCTGGACAACCCACCAGAATTACAAGCTTCGCTTATTTTGGCCAAAAAAAGCGTCAAAGAGGATACCGTAATTGGCCGCTTTTGGCAAGTGAACCGTACCAGTGTAAAGTACCGCGAAATTTCACCTTTTGTTACGGACGCCTTGATCTCGACCGAAGATGAACGCTTTTTAAAACATTCAGGTGTTGACTTCAGGGCCTTAGCCAGATCTTTTACCTCATTTGGTCGTTCGGGTGGAGCCTCTACAATTCCACAACAATTAGCTAAACTTTTATTTACCCTTCAACAGCGTCAGCGCGAAGAATTGGCGCGTGCCAGTGGTGCCAAGCTTGAAATCCCATACGTTGGTGGTATACTCGGGAAATTCCGACGTGTGAGTGAAAAAGCGCGCGAGAACATCATTGCCAAACGACTTGAAGAACGCTTCACCAAAGAAGAAATCATCACGATGTACCTCAATCAATTTGATTTCTTGTACAACGCAGTCGGGATTGAAAATGCTTCAAGAGTTTACTTCAATAAAAGACCAAAAGACCTCACGAAATCAGAGGCAGCTACACTTATCGGGCTCTGTAAAAACCCAACCCTCTACAATCCTTACTCATATCAAATCAGAAATTACCGCGCAAAAATTGCCGACAACAAAGGCATCAGCCCCTCTGAAGTAAGTAAAGATGATATTTTGGCCGCTCGCTCAAAAGATTCACTGAATGCGCACAAACGCAGAAATCAAGTCTTGTTTCAGTGGCTCAAAAATTCAGAAAAAGGGAATGAAGCACTCCGTACAAAGATTACCCGCGCCGAATTTGAACGCATTTGTAAAGAACCCATCATTATTCGCTACCGCTCGCTAGACCACAAAGAAGGAATGGCGCCATATTTTAGAAAGGAACTGCGTACTGAAGTGCAATCTATTTTGCTTTCTAAAAAAGCCGATGGCACCTTCAAATATCTGCGTGAAGATGGCAACCCATACGACATCGATGCCGATGGACTCCGAATTTATACTACGCTCAATCCGACGATGCAGCGCTATGCAGAATATGCGGTTGAAAGACACATCAAAGAAGAACTTCAACCTCAATTTGACATCAATAACCGCGGGCTCAAAAACTATCCATTTTCGAACAGCATCAAGCAAGAAGTTGTAGAAGAAATCATGACCTCTGCGCGTCATAATTCTGATCGCTACAAAAAATACGTTGCACTTGGGCTCAGTGAGTCTGAAATCAACAAAGAGTTCAATGTGCCTGTCGAGATGACTGTCTTTAGCTGGAATGGCGAACGCGACACCATCATGAGCCCCAACGATTCGATTCGTTATTACAAAGCATTCTTACATGCAGGGTTGGTGTCAATGGACCCCACAACAGGTTTTGTAAAAGCTTGGGTTGGCGGTGTCAACTTCAAGCATTTTGGCTACGATCACGTTCGCCAAGGAAAGCGCCAAGTTGGTTCAACCATTAAACCGTTTGTCTATGCCGCGGCACTTTCCATGAAGGTTGTGAACCCATGTACTGGTTTCTCTGCCAGTGAATATTGCCTTGACCTCGTGGACCACAATACCAACAAAGTAATTGGCCAGTATTGCCCTGCTGGGCCAGCTGCTCCTAGCGTGCGCGACGGTTTGGCGCAATCATCTAATAAAGTTACGGTGGCTGTTATGGGCCGTATGGGGGCGTTTAACCCTGTTCAAAAAACAGGTGGGCCTTACCAAATTGAAAAATTGCTCAAAAAGATGGAAATCAACTTGCATCCAAACGATGTAGTGCCTTCCATGTGTTTGGGCAGTATGGACCTTTCTCTTTTGCAAATGGTGGCTGCACAATGTGTATTCCCAAACAATGGCATTTACGTTAGACCAACTTTTATTGAACGCATCACAGACCGCAATGGCAAAGTCATTTACAGTGCCACAGAATACCGCGAGCAAGCCTTGAATGCCACAGTAGCTTATGAAATGCTTCAAATGATGAAAGGCGTTATCAATTTCGGAACCGGAGGAAGCCTCAGAGGTGGCCGCAGCTGGGGAGGAATTACTGCACCTACCGCAGGTAAAACTGGTACCACTCAAAATAACTCAGACGGTTGGTTTGTAGGCATTACACCAGAACTCGTTACGGGTGTTTGGGTCGGAGCCGAAGACCGCGCAGTCAGGTTTAAAACCATGACTTGGGGCCAAGGTGGACGCATGGCCTTGCCAATCTATGGCTATTTTATGCAACGGATTTACAAAGATCCTGTCATTGCGTTATCAACCCGAGACTTCGAACCCCCATCTGACTACGACCCTTCTGTTTATGATTGCACCGTTGCCCCACAACCAGAAACCGTAGATGAATCTGAAATCCCATTTGAATTTTAGCCATGAACAAAGTAGTTAAAGACGTAGAACAAGCGCTCGAAGGGATTCAAGACGGCATGACCCTTATGGTAGGTGGTTTTGGTCTCTGCGGTATTCCGGAAAACTCCATTGCACATTTAGTAAAAATGGGCGTTAAAAATTTAACTTGTATCAGCAACAATGCGGGTGTAGATGATTTCGGCCTCGGTTTATTACTTCAGGCTAAACAAGTTAAAAAAATGATCAGCTCTTATGTCGGTGAAAACGATGAATTTGAGCGTCAAATGCTTTCAGGTGAACTCGAAGTTGAACTCATCCCGCAAGGAAGTTTAGCAGAACGCTGTAGAGCAGGTGGTGCCGGAATTCCTGCTTTTTTCACACCCGCTGGCTACGGCACCGAGGTTGCTGAAGGCAAAGAAGTCCGTGTCTTTAACGGCAAACCGCACATTTTAGAAGCTGCCCTTACCGCAGACTACGCCATTGTAAAAGCATGGAAAGGCGATACGGAAGGAAACTTAGTTTTCAAGGCAACCGCCCGAAACTTTAACCCCATGATGGCCATGGCCGGTAAAATTACAATAGCCGAGGTTGAAGAATTAGTCCCAGCAGGTTCACTCGATCCTAATTTTATTCATACCCCAGGAATTTTTGTACAACGCATTTTCCAAGGAGATAGTTTTGAAAAACGCATTGAACAACGCACCGTTCGCTCAAAAAATTAACACATGGCACTCGATAAAACAGGCATCGCCAAACGCATTGCACAAGAACTCAGAGACGGTTGGTACGTCAATTTGGGCATTGGTATTCCTACATTGGTTGCCAATTATATTCCAGAAGGCATCGACGTCGAATTCCAGTCTGAAAATGGCATTTTAGGAATGGGGCCTTTTCCTTTTGAAGGAGAAGAAGATCCAGACCTCATCAATGCTGGAAAACAAACCATTACCGTCAGAAACGGCGCGTCGTTTTTTGATTCAGCTACCTCTTTTGCCATGATCCGAGGGCAGCACGTCCAACTCACGGTTTTGGGCGCCATGGAAGTTTCTCAGAACGGAGATATCGCCAACTGGAAAATTCCAGGAAAAATGGTCAAGGGAATGGGTGGTGCCATGGATTTAGTAGCCTCTGCAGAAAATATCATCGTTGCCATGATGCACAGCAACAAGGCTGGTGAATCTAAAATTCTAAAAGCGTGTACATTACCTTTAACAGGTGTAGGTTGCGTTAAAAAGGTGGTCACTGAATTGGCCGTACTTGAAATCAAAGATGGCAAATTTCACCTCATTGAACGCGCACCAGGAGTTAGTGTAGAAGAAATCATTTCCAAAACTGAAGGTGATCTTGTGGTGCCCGACGTTGTTCCTGAAATGCAACTCTAATTGCAGCAACTCAATCCTGAATATCAACTTGCCATTCAAGCAGCAATTGCCGCTTCAGAAGCCATTTTAAACATTTATCAACTTGACTTCAATATCATTGAAAAGCAAGATGGTTCTCCTGTCACCGCCGCTGATTTAGCTGCCAGTGAAAAGATAGATGCCATTCTCCTACCGCTAGGTATTCCGATTACCGGAGAAGAAACCGAAAAACTTCCGTTTGAAGTAAGACAACATTGGACTAAATGTTGGTGTATCGACCCCCTTGACGGCACCAAAGAATTCATCAAACGCAATGACGAATTTGCGGTCAATATTGCACTCATTGAAAATGGCCAACCCATTTTTGGCCTGATCGCATCTCCTGTCAATCAAGAAATTCTTTTGGGTTCCAAAGAAACGGGTGTTTTCATTTTTGCTTTTTCTGATGCTGATCAAATCGAGAACTGTCAACAGTTGAATGTGCCAAAAAAAGTTAACACACCTTTGATCATGGCCTGTTCAAGGAGTCATCATAGCGGCTCAGTATTAAGCTTTATCAATGAACTTAAAACAAAAGGGCACGACGTTGATTTTCTGAAAAAAGGATCTGCGCTCAAATTCTTTGATTTAGCACTTGGAAACGCCGATGTGTATCCGCGCTTTGCCCCAACAATGGAATGGGATATTGCTGCAGGGCAAGCCATTTTGGAAGCCTTAGGTGGCAGTGTTGTACATGCTGAAACCGGCGAACCGTTGTACTATAACAAGGCCAATTTGGTCAACCCGTATTTTATCGCACGCACAGCGTTGTTTCAGTAATTAGTTGTGCTGATTTTTAGCGCTTAGCCAAGCAATCAATTTCTACGATTGGGCCCACCATACAAATGCTGGCACCAGCAACTTCATGGTATTTCACCCAAACTTTTAGGCCATCTGTTGGGGTTATATTGAAATCATTTAGGTTCATGGGCTCGAGCACCTCACCCGTTGACAATTTCAGTATTAAACCACAACCATCAAGACCTGTATAGTCTACAATTGTAGCAGCTTTAGTATTTACACAAGAGGTTCCATGGCAAGCATTTAATAATAAGAACCCGACACAAGCAAAGAAAAACGCCTTCATATATTTTGATTTGAAACGTCGAACGAAAAAATGAA
>JAURHO010000053.1 GCA_030833265.1 Crocinitomicaceae bacterium
AAGGCTGTCTAATTCAAATATGGCCACTTCATAATAAAAACGGGTGCTGTCGTAGGCACCTTTTAAGATTTTTTTGTCGTTGTAATAAACGTAGGCTGGAGCCGCTGTCGATAAATACGGAAAACGACTATTGGATGCAACTTTCCCAGATTTATTATTGGGCAAATCAATATGAACGGTTCCTCTGACCCCCTTTAATGAACTCAGCATTTCAATTGGAGCGGTTCCATCCTCCTTGCGCAGAGGTTTAACGCGCAACTTCGTCTCTTGAGTCGTGTACAAGTTCACTAAGAAATTCTCGTATTCAAATTTGGCTTGCTTACTCAAGATCTCACATTTGCCAGCCTGTAATAGACCTGAAAAAACGATGTCTCGGTTTTCTAAAAGCGTAACTAAGGTGGTGTCTGGGAAGATGTTAACTTGCTGGGTTGCAGAGAGAACAATTTGCTGAACCTCACGGATATACATCACTTGTTGATCAAGCTGGATGTTAGCATATGCCTGCTCTTTTGACTTGCGCAAGTCACTTTCAATACGCAAGTTATCGTAATCACTAGCGCCCTGACTCGCTGCTGCGTAAGCCAATAATTTTGGGCTAAGCAACCATTTCTTTTGTTTGGGATCGGCAATTAAAAACCCTGCTGCCGCTAAGTCTACAAAAAGCGGCTTGACCTGATCGATGGTTTTTTTAAGTGCATTGGCCAATTCGCCTTCCGTAAACAGTGTTTTTCCTTGTGCAGTTGCCAAGGCGGCCAATTGCGTAAATGGATGCTGCCCACCGACGCCTGAAAATTTACCGTAAAGGCTCGCATCGAAATAGTCCATCGATTCAAAGTGCGCCAATTTTCTTTCTTGTGCCGTACCCACATCAAAAGTATAGTAAGGATCTGGGCTGCCTTTCTTCCAGTTTAAAATGGGAGCATATGCATAAACTTTGAAATAATTATCGATGAATGGGAAATAATTGGTGCCTTTCTGACTTGCTGCCAAACGCAAGAGCTGCTGGGTTTCGTCAAAGGTGAAAAAACATTCTTGAATGCTTATGGAATCGCCATTTTTATAGCGCATAACAGCCTTTGCATCCCTTGCCAAGATTTGTTTTGGGCTCATTTCAAAGCCATCGGCACTGATTTCAAATAGCTGCTTCCCTCCTCTTTTAAAGATGAGTTTGGCCGGATTATTTGCAGTGCCTTTTCCTAGAAAGTCGGCACCGTTAAGCATGAAGCTGCCGTCGTAATCTATTTGATCGCGGAGATTGGCAATTTTTAAGCGTTGCTCATAGGAGCTAAATTTAGGAGCCGACTCATTTTCATTGAGGTCGAGGTAAGTGAGGTCTGTGAGCTTACCCCAAATCGGCGTACTAAAATAAGGGGTGGTTAAGGCTACCGAATCTGCTTTTAATTTGGCAGAGTTGAAGTCACACTTATAATTCTTAAGTACGGCATAGGTTTGATTTTTGGCTAAACCCACCTTTTCCCAAGTGACCGTACCTGCATTGCCTACCCATTTTTTAGATTGAACATCAAATAGACCAGAGGTTTGATAAACAACAATTGAATCTTGATTGCCTTCTTTGGTGAAGTAGTAGCATTTCAAATTGACGTTTTGCAACTTAAGCTGTAGTGTCTTGCCGCTTTGCCAGTCGACAGCTCCACCACTAGAAGTCCAGCGATAATTGGCTTCTTTGTAAAAAGAGAAGTCTCGGAAAAAATCTACCGAAAAAAGTAAAAAATTAGTGAGTTTTTCGTCGGGTTCGGTTGCATATTCGTTGACATACTGCTGCCATGGCCCTGCTAAATCTGTACTTACTTTCTTCTCAATTATTGTGATACTAGCTTGCATGTAAGCATAGATATCCGGAAAAACGGGAACCTCTTTTTTTTGAAGCTGGTTGCAGTTGTCTACCAATTTCTTGAACTGGGTTTCATTGAGCAAAGAACCTTTGATTTGCTGAGAAAAATCTCCTTTGAGGTAGTTTTGAGCCGCTTCATCGGTTACCAGCTGCTGCCAAGTCTTTACAAATTGAACGCGCTCATTGGGAAAGGACTGTGCTTGAAGCAAAAATGCGGTTACAAAAGAAAATACGAAGGTGTAGACAAAATTTCTTTTCATGGCTTGACAAATTTGAGGACCGCCCAATTCTCGCGATCGAGGGTTTGTTGATGCAGCAAACCGTGTTGAGCTGCTGCATTGATCAGGTCTGGTGCATCTGTAATGAAGAAGCCAGAAAGCAGCAACACCGCATTTGGCGACATCGAGGCAGCATATATCGACAATTGTGCCAAGAGTACGTTTTTATTGATGTTGGCTAAAATGAGGTCGTAGGGTTGTTCACCAATGGCCTCGGCTCCTCCATGAATGGACTCAATTTTAGTGGCGCCATTTAGTGCCATATTTTCAAGGATATTTTCGGCAGACCAAGCTTCGATTTCAATAGCACGAATTTCCTGGGCGCCTAATTGCTCGGCTAAAAGCGAGAGCACCCCCGTGCCTGCCCCCATATCCAAAACCCGCTTTCCTTTGAAATCAAGTTCAAACATGGTTTGGCAGATGAGGTGTGTAGTTTGATGGTGCCCCGTTCCAAAACTCATTTTGGGCAAGATCACGAGCTCCAAACCGTCAAAGGGTTCAAGCTCATGAAAGGGCGCCACGATGCGCAGTTGCTCTCCGATATACACGGGTTCAAACTGCGCTTCCCAATTGGCATTCCAATTTTGCTGAGCCAACAAAGAGAGGTCAAAGCCTTCAATAGCTTGAGCGACTTGAGGATCGGAAAGCAACGTTTGTAAAGCCGCACCATCGTAAGCTGATTCGGGGATATAGGCTTTCAAGTTCGGCGCTTCTTCTACGAAACTTTCAAATTCGATTTCAGCCAAATAGGCTACTAAAATGTCACTCCAATTTTCAAAATCATGGAGCGCAATGCGCAATTCGTAATAATTCATGTTAAAGTTGCTCCCATAATTGATGAAACACATGTGGGTCAAGAGAAGCGCCGCCCACCAGCGCGCCAGCAACCTCAGGGCAGCTAAAAATACTGGCTGCATTTTCAGGATTCACGCTGCCTCCATATAAAACGGGTACACTTGAGGCGTCGCTGCCAAAAAGTTCAAGTAATAAACTTCTGATAAATGCATGCATCTCGGTAATTTGAGCAGCATTCGCATGAAGACCAGTGCCGATAGCCCAAATAGGCTCGTATGCAATGCAGAGCAAGGAAAGTTTTGACCTATCAAAAGAGGACAGGGCTGACTTCAATTGTTGTTCGATAAAATGCAAATGGGTTTTACCCTCCCTTTGCGCCAGGTTTTCACCGCAACATAAAATGAAAGACAAATTTTTATCAGCTGCCGCTTTTACTTTTTGCGTAATAAATGCGTTGTCTTCATGAAAAAGTTCACGGCGCTCTGAATGACCGATTAAAACGGATGAAATTCCAACGCTAGAAAGCTGTTCAATAGAAAGCTCTCCGGTAAAAGCACCTGATGGCTCGTAATAAAAATTTTGGGCACCGACATGACTAAAGTTATTTTGTAACATCGGAATGAATAAAGCGCTGGGGTACACCCGCACTTCTTTGGTATCGGATTGCCAATTGAAACCATTGAATTTTTTAACCCAAAGCTCCACTTCAGGCAAGGTTAAATTCATTTTCCAGTTGGCCGCAAGGATCTTATTTCGCATGAAACGAAAATAAGCGTTTTATCAGCGCAACTTTTGTTTTTGCAATTGGGTTTTCAAGTCCTCTTTGTTGAAAGCTTGAGGACCTTCCGGACTATGGTAAAACTTCACGGTATTTCCGTTCCATAAATAGGCCACTCCTGGCACATCGCGATTTCCGCCAAGCACACCCCAAAACTCAATGATATCTAGAACTTTGTAATTAAAGGTAGCTCCGGCAAACTTGAAAAAATCAGGGATTTCTTCGGCAGCTTCATCCATAAAGAGAATTTGAAGCTCAGGAAAATCTGGCGTACTATTTTTCATAGCAACCAACTGTTTGGCAGTTGCGCGACAATGATCACAACTTGGCGCAAAGAAACACAAGAGCTTTTTACCCTCATTGATGTTGGCAAAATATTTCTCAAAACCTGATTTTTTAGATTTCGGGCCCAAGTCCTTGACTTTTTTGGACTTTCCAACTGTATCTTGAACTGCCGCAATAGTTAGCCCTTTTTTCGGGTCTTGAATTTGTTTCCCGTCTTTAGCCGTATTGACAGGTGCTACTTGCTCAATTGGTGGCGTCGGCGACTGAACAACGGTTGCAGCTTTGTAGGTTGGGATGAAAATAAACATCAAGAGCATGCACAAACTCAAGACGGTGGTCAAAAACCAAATGTTTGATTTCTCGGGGAGCTGCGTGCCATAGCGCTTCCATAAAACGAGCAAGAGCCCAATCGAGAGTACGTTTTTGAGAATGGCTTCAAATGGGGTCATGGGAAGCAAAGCCCCAAAGCAACCGCAGTTTCCTTTATTGCCAGAAACCGCCATTTGGATACTCAGATGCACAACAAAAACTCCTAGCATTAAAATAACCGATGGAATGACCCATTTTTTGAGGTCAAACGGGAAAAGCAATAATAAACCAAGACCAAACTCAATTCCGATCAGGGATCTTGAGAAAATTTTTGCAAGTTCAATATTGAAACCCAAAGGATACAATTGTTTCACTTCAAACATAGAGATGGTGCCGTAGGCAGAAGGATCTGGGTAGATTTTACCGTAGGCAGATACTAAAAACAATCCGGCAATCAGCAGACGGATGGACCAAGGAAGGTAACGTTCAATGTTTTGCATGTGCGAAGTTTTATAAGAACGAAAATAAAGGGTTGGCTGCAAGCTCATTGGACTTTAACAGCGTCTTAACAATTGCTTAAGTGGATGAGGGCAAACACACTATAATTCAGCATGTCAAAATAATTGCCTTCTACCCCTTCTGAAACCACAGTCTGTCCTGCGTTGTCTTCGATTTGTTTGATGCGCAGAATTTTACTCAGGATCAAATCGGTTAAGGAGCTCACACGCATATCACGCCAGGCTTCACCGTAATCGTGATTTTTCCTTTCCATGAGCGCCTTGGCCTCTGCTGCAATGTGGTCATAATGCGCAATAGCCTCGGTTGGTGTCATGTCGTCTTGAAGTCCTGCTGGCGTTCTTACTTGAATGATCGCCATGATGCAATAGTTGACAATTGCTTGAAAAGCGTCTTCAAAAGGCTCGTCAACCTTGCTTGCACCCGTTTCTTGTATGGTGCGAATGCGTTGTGCTTTAATGAATAATTGATCGGTAAGTGAGCTTGGGCGTAGAATGCGCCAAGAAAGACCGTAGTCGAGGGTTTTTTTTTCGAAAATCTCTCGACAAATAGTCATTACATTTGTGTATTGTAATTGTGTTTGTGTCATGAATCAGGGTAAGGAACTGGGTGCTGCTTTTCAAAGAAACCGCTTTTTGAATATCAAAGGGCAGCTTCATGATTTCGCACAACCAAAGATAATGGGAATTTTGAACATGACACCCGATTCCTTTTATAAAGAAAGTCGTGTTTCAGAAGTGTCTACGCTATTAGCGCGTGCACGCACCATGATTGAACAAGGTTGTACGATATTAGACATTGGCGCGAGTTCCACAAGGCCAGGTGCCGATCTCCTAAGTGCTCAAGAAGAAATTAACCGACTGGGTCAAAGCATCAGCACACTAAAAAAAGAATTTCCAGACATTTTAATTTCGTTAGATACCTACCATGCAGCTGTAGCTCAGTTTGGCATTCAGGAGGGCTGCGATCTGATAAATGACATTTCTGCTGGGCAGTTTGATCCTGAATTATGGACTGCTGTGGCCGAGGCCAAGATTCCTTATGTGCTCACGTATAACCGAGCCGCACAAAGCAATGAAGCCAAAAGTTTTGTGGCACAAAAGCGCATCGTGACCGACGCACTGTCTTTTCTTTCCGAAAAACTTGCCGAACTCAAAAACATAGGGATCACAGATGTCCTTATTGATCCAGGGTTTGGTTTTGGTAAAACCCTTCAAGAAAATCACCAATTATTACAACACCTCGAGCACCTGCACATTTTAGGCTGCCCACTACTAATTGGCGTCTCAAGAAAATCAATGATTACCAAAAAGCTGAATATCAGTGCCGAAGAGGCTTTGAATGGCACCAGTATTTTAAATACAATGGCCTACATGAAAGGTGCCGCGGTCTTTCGCGTCCATGACATTGCTGCTGCCAAAGAGCTGATTGTATTGCTCGAGAAGGAATAATCACTGTAAATGAAACTTTTTTGCGTACTTTCGTATTATTGTACAACTTTAACAAGCGTATGAAAGCTTTATCCTTTATTCTATTCAGCTGCCTTGGGCTCTTTTCCTTTGCTCAGGCACCTAGTGCAAACTTCACCATTTCAGATTCAGACAACATTCTTTGTGCGGGAGATTGTATTTATTTGGTCAATAATTCAACTGGTGATGGCCTTATTTATACTTGGCAATTTAGCGGAGGCACGCCTTCTACTTACATTGGTCAAAATCCGGGGCAAGTTTGTTTCAACACAGCAAGCACCACTAGCCCTTATCAAATTACCCTTACCGCAACCAATGCGCAAGGAGCCGTGAGCACCATTTCACAATTTGTAACGGTTTTACCAATGCCAACACTTTCCACAACCATTTCAGACACCTTAGCTGGTGCCTACGTTGTGATCCCTGACACCACAATTGACATGTTCCAAGAAGCCTATTTATATGCTGAAGGCGCGCCAATGGGTGGGAACCTCACTTGGTATCCTAGTGGTGTTGCTGCAGACAGCATCCCTGGTTGTATTACTTGTTTGGCCGGAGACTCACTTACAGTTACTCCTTTTTACACAACGAATTATGTCGTTCAATATGGCCTCAATGGTTGTTATGCTTATGACACCGTTTTAGTTACCGTAAATTTTGCAAACCTCGTAAAAATTGAATTGCCCAACTCCTTCTCCCCTAACGGCGATGGTGAAAACGATTACTTCCGCGTCTTGACAAACGTAGACGAAGACGGAAACTTCGCAAACGGTTTTGAAGAAGGTGGCGCTCTTGCCGAAATTGACCTTCGCGTTTTCAATCGATACGGACAACAAGTTTTCAGAACTACAGACGTTCACGAAGGTTGGGATGGTACGCTCAAAGGCAAGCCAATGAACCCTGCTACCTACACTTATATTTTAAACTTCCGCACCATTGATGGCCGCTCTGGCACTCGCAAAGGAAACGTGACACTATTCAGATAAGCACATGAAAAGTAAATTCATTCTTTCTATTACAGCATTGCTTGCGCTCAGCGCACATGCACAACATGACCGACTCATTTCTAATTGGTCGCAGTCTGCCATGATCTATAACCCAGCAGCAGTAGCTACAGGTCCTAACGACATGAGCTTCTTTGCCAATCACCGTTCACAATGGCTTACCGTTCCAGACATGGGAATTGGTATGCGCACAAACTTTGTAAACGGCGAATTCAAAGTAAAGGAAAGCGGAAGCATGGGCAATGTCAATTCTTTCGGAATGGGCTTTAGTGTCCTTTCAGACCAAACGGGTACGGCAAACCTCACTACCCTGAGCGTATCTATTCCAATCAATTACACAATTGGTCTAGATCGTCGCAATAAACTTAGCATCGGTATGTCTCCAGGTTTTATTCAGCAATCTTCAGATCGCAGTTCACAAACTTGGGAAAACCAATGGAATGGCAGCACCTTTGACCCTGCAACCAGCGTTGAAAACAGCATTAATGGCAGCTACGCCACCATGGACCTCGGCGCCGGCGTTTACTTCCAACACCAACTTCAATCGCGTTCAAGCCTTTATGTTGGTTATGCGGTGAATCACTTAGTGAAGCCAAAAATGGCGTGGTCTTTCACCGGTGACAAAATGTACATGCAGATGGTCGTTCAAGGAGGTGCTGATTTAGCAACACGCAACAAAGACCTCAGAATTCAACCTAACGTAATCTTCTTCAAAACAGGTAAAACAAATAGCCTCACCGCTGGTGTTACTTTTGAAAATACGATTAAAGAAGGTTCAAAAATTACAGGTATCAACAAATCTAATTGCGTCAACTACGGTGTTTACTACCGTCATAAAGATGCAGTGGTTGCTACCTTTGGTATGAAAGTAGACCGTTTCCGTTTCGGGGTTTCTTTTGATGCCAACACTTCACGACTCAACCAAGCAACTGGTGGTATCGGTGGAGCAGAAATTTACTTTAAAGCGCTCGTGAACTACAAGAAGTTCAACTCAAGATCTAGAATCAAGTAAGACGCAAAACTCACTTTGAATCCCGTTTCATAAGAGACGGGATTTTTTTTGCCCTTGCCCTATTGATTTGGACAAATTGAACGAACGCGTTTTTCATGCGTGCAGGCATTTGAGGTATCTCGGGCGCATAATTAGCTTCGGGAATTTCCTTTGTATTTAAAGCGATGACTTTTCCACAGAAATTCTCGGCTGTAATGGGCTCATCTCTGCGCAAGTTCGCATCACCCCGCGTATAAATAGTAAAGGCTCCGTTGCTTTTAATTTCCTCAATTCTATGTACTACAAAGTGTGCTGCTCTTGTAAATGCAATCAAATCACCGGGTTGCAGCTCAGACATTTCCACTCTTGATATACTAATGGAAGTACCTGGCTTAATCGTTGGCCACATGCTCCAACCATTTGCCGTGATCTCGACAACTTTCCCTTCTTGCAAGGAAGAAAGTATCCATTCAAACCAGAAGTGCGGCGCTTGTTTTGACATCTTGAAGCCGTAAACTTACAAAAGAATGCTTAATTTTACATATGCAGCAAAATCAGTACATCCAAGAAATCCAGGCACAAGCACCCCATTTTGTATGTAAAGAAGTTGGTTCTGAAATTCTTTTAGTTCCGCTACGCGACAACGTCGCTGATTTCAATCAGTACCTGACACTCAACGAACTTGGTAGTTTCATCTACAAACTCATCACAAACGGCAAGCAATTCGAGGAAATCCTTTCGGAAATACTTGCTCAGTATGAAATAGCTGATACACAAGCACGTCAAGATTTAAGCACATTTATCGGACAACTTTACCAATACACCGTTGGCCATGCCTAAAGTTCAGCTTTCGGTAGGTGGCTTTGTTTTTGAACTCTCGGCACAGGTGCCGTTGCAAATAGAAGAAGGCTATCTTCCTTTTTTAATCGAGGGGCAAACACCTGATTTTCAGATTCGTTGTTTTGCTGGTGCACAGGACAATTTCGTCAAACCTGAAATCCATTACCAAGCACAAGCACCTGAAGGCGTCTTGTGGGAAGTCAATCAAGGTCAAGAAAAGACTTGCATTTTGGTCTACAACCCCGAGAACCTCTCTCAATTGCAACAAATTGCTTATTGGTCTGAGAAAGAGCGCAGCTGGGAAATTTATGTCCTTGTGTCGGAAGGTGAAGGCATCAACCCACTCGCCTATCCTTTGGGGCCACTCATTTGGTACTTCTTAAGCACCGTTGAAGACGTGCTCATGATCCATGGCTCTGCTGTTATTCTAGATGGGCAAACGCGCGTATTTTCTGGCTTCAGTGGTGTTGGCAAAAGCACTATGGCGCACCTCTGGCAAGAAAAACGCAAAGCTACCCTCGTCAATGACGATCGCCTCATTCTGCGCAAAGAACATGATGCTTGGTACGTTTACAACACGCCCATGTTTTATGGGGCAGCACCTCAGAAAGGAAAACTGCATACGCTTTTCTTTCCGTATCATGCGCCAGTAAACAAACTCGAATTGCTCGGTGGCGTGGCTGCCTTGAGCAAACTGCTCGCTCATACCATTCACCACGGACACAACAAAGCACATGTGCAGCATCATATGGAAATTGCCACCGCACTCATTAGCCAGATCCCGTGTCATAAAATTGGTGTGGTACCTACCGAGGCTGTTATTGATTACATCATCGCAACAGAAAGCAAGCATGTCTGAGCGTCAATTTCCCTTTGAGCTACCCGTAGTTAGCAAACAGTTGTTTGAAATTGCTGCTGCCCAAGTTCCGCTTGAACAGGAAAGCGAATTTTCCAATGCACTGGGTCCGCAATTTTTAAAACAAACCGTTTATAGCCATTTATCAGGTTTCGTTTACCGCAACCTAAGCCCATACAAAGAAACTTTTGACGCCAAGCTTTGGCAGCAATTAGAATTGCAATACGTGCAAATTTTGCGCGGCAACCACCAATTCTTGGCCTTGCATCAACAAATGGTGCAATTATTAGAAAGCAACAATATCGCTTTTGCAGTGCTGAAAGGCCTCGATTTATTGTTCAGAACCTACCGCGAAGAAG